>NZ_QSKB01000001.1:0-93765 GCF_003469085.1 Collinsella sp. AM29-10AC | reverse complement strand
AAAAACCCGGGCTTCCATGGGAAGACCGGGTATCAGATGCGTGGTAGCCCGTACCAGATTCGAACTGGTGATCTCCGCCTTGAGAGGGCGGCGTCCTAAACCGCTAGACGAACGGGCCATAGACCTCAGCAGAAAAGAAGTGGTAGCCCGTACCAGATTCGAACTGGTGATCTCCGCCTTGAGAGGGCGGCGTCCTAAACCGCTAGACGAACGGGCCACATGACATCTGCACTGCCGTGCTGCGAGGAAATATATTACGGGACAAAAAACGTCAGCGCAAGAAGAAATTCCAAATTGCCGAAAAATTGTCGGCAGGTTATGGAACACGCAGGTAAACTGGGTAGCTAATTCAAGTTGAGATGGACCAAAAGAGCTTCGCGCTCGTTGGAAATGTTGTCTTCGATCACGGCGTCGAGGGCGGAGTTGAGTAGCTGGCCTAGCTCGGGCCCCGGCTTCACACCGGCGCGGATCAGGTCGCCGCCGTTAATGGCGAGCATCTTGAGCGTATAGGGTTCCCCCGCCTTCAGCAGCTCGTGCGCCATTGCGCGCATCTCCTCAATCGTCTCGACGTAATAGAAGCACGACGGGGCCTTGCCCAGCGTGTCGGCACGCTTGAGGTCCATAAGCTCGTCGATTAAGCGCGCTGTATCGACGCCCTCGCCCGAAAGCGCGCGCATCATATTGAGCAGGCAGGAGCGCTCGGGGCGCAGCGGCTTATCGTGATATTTGATGAGCAGGCACACGTCGCGCACCAGGTCGTGCGAGAGCGCCAGGCGATCCATAATGACGCGCGCTTTCTTGGCGCCGAGCTCGGGATGACCGTAGAAGTGTCCGCTGCCGGCGTGATCGACCGAAAAGCACTCGGGCTTGGACACATCGTGCAAAAACGCCGCCCACATAAGGCTCGACGAGGGCGCGACGCCGTCGCACAGCGCCAGCTCCCCTGCCACCGTCAGCACGCGGGCGATATGCTCGTAGACGTTAAACGCATGATAGACACTGCTTTGATCAAACCCGCGAGCGGGCGCAAGCTCGGGCACGGCGGCACAGATGAGCTCGGGATAGCGAAGCATCGCGTCTCCCCCATGACCGGTCGAAAGAATGCCCTCGAGCTCAATACCCACACGCTCGCGCGCCACGGCATCGAGCAGCGGTGCGCACTCGGCAAGCGCGCGCTTGGTCTCGGGCTCAATCATAAAGTCAAGGCGGCAGGCAAAGCGTACCGCACGCAGCATGCGCAGGGCGTCCTCGTTAAAGCGGCGCTTGGGATCGCCGACAGCGCGAATCAGCTTGCGCTCCAGATCACCCTGGCCGTCATAGCGGTCGACAAGCCCGCGCTCGGGATGCCAGGCCATGGCGTTGACGGTAAAGTCGCGGCGCGCCAGATCGTCCTCGAGCGAGGCGGCACGCTCCACACTCTGGGGATGGCGACCATCGGTGTAAAAGCCATCCAGACGGTACGTGGTGACCTCGATACGCTCGCCATCGGAAATAGCCGTGATTCCGCCAAATTTAATGCCGGACTCCACAACCGCGATGCCGGCGGCCTCGAGCGCCGCTTTGGACTCCTGCCACAGGCCGCTACAGCACATATCAACATCGTGGCTGGGGCACCCCATCAGGGCGTCGCGCACCCAACCGCCCACGTACCAAGCCTCAAGACCAGCCGCCTCAAGCGCGCGCAGGACGCACAGGGACGCATCGGACGGTTGAGTACCGTTGAGCGAAACATTGCACATGCCTATGGCCTCCTGCACTTGTGAGCATAAATCGATGGTTCTCAAGAAGTCTAACAAGAAACGAGAAAACACGCACACGCAATCGCGTCGTCGATTAGATAAATCGAGACAGCAGACGCCACATACGTTCAGCGCGCAAAAAACACCCGCCTTGGTAATCCAAAGCGGGTGTTCGGCAACGACGCATCGATGCTGCTAGCAGACCTGGCGAATCTCAATGTGCTTCTTGTATTCGTCCACCTTGGCAAAATCGCCCAGACCCGGGCACTCGACCACGTTGGCGCCGGTAGCCATCGAAAGGCGCAGGGCGTCCTCGACTCGCTCGGGAGCGTCGTGCCATACGGACAGGAAGGCAGCGAGCGAGGAATCGCCGGCGCACACCGTCGACAGCAGCTTGACGTCGAAGGTGCGATTGGCAAACCAGATGTGCTCGCCGTTGGAGAAGTACGCACCGGCGCCACCGAGGGTCAGCAGCACGTTCTTAGCGCCCTTGGCGTGCAGCTCGGCCATGGCGCCCTTGACGGACTCGTCGTCGCCACCGCTCACCTTAATGCCAAAGATGTCGAGCAGCTCGTCGTCGTTAGGCTTAATGAGCAACGGCTCCATAGCAATGAGGTCGGCCAGCTGATGGCTCGAGATGTCAAGGACGAACTCGGCCCCCTTGGCCTTGACGCGGTGCAGGACCTCTGCCAGGAAGCTCTCGGAGGTGTTGGGGGGCAGCGAGCCGCTGATAACCAGGCAGGTCATGTCATCGAGCGAATCGATAAGCTCAAACATCTCCTGCTCGTTGGCTTCGTTGATGGCGGCACCGGCGTTGACCATGTTGTACTCGGTGTCGGGACCGGCGTTGAGGAACACGTTAACACGCGTGATGCCGTCAGTCCACACGGGCTTGACGGGCACGCCCAGGGCCTCGGCGCCCTTAACGATATACTCACCCGAGAAGCCGGCGAAGAAGCCCAGGATCGTGGTGTCGACGCCGTAGTGGTCGAGCGTAAACGAAACGTTGAGACCCTTGCCGTTGGGGGTGTAGACAGCGTTACGGGTGCGGGTAACGGTGTTGGCGGACAAGCCATCGCAGGAGATGTTGTAGTCAATAGCGGGATTTGCAGTAAGCGTGTAAATCATGAATGTTCCTTTCACGAAGCAACGAGTTAATGAAAGTATATTCCACGCTTCGGCAAAAGGCTACAACAACTCGGTGAACGGTGTGGAACGCGTGAAGCGCGGCTCCGAGGTTCGAGTGGGACAAAAAACGGCGCCCCGGTCGAAACCGGGACGCCGTATGCGCACGAGTTTGTCGTGTTTCGCTTACTTGCGATCGAGCTTGCGAACGGCAACGCGCTTGCTGTACTCGTCGACGTGACCAAAGTCGCCGATGCCGACGGACTCAGCAACGTTGGCGCCGGTGGCCATAGCGAGCTTCATGGCCTCCTCGACGTTGTCGCGATCCCTGTACCACTTGTGCAGGAACGCAGCGAGGGTGCAGTCGCCGGCGCAGACGGAAGAGACAAGCTTGATGTTGAACTCACGCTTGGCATACCAGATGTCCTCGCCGTTGGAGAAGTAAGCGTCACCGCGGCTACCACGGGTGAGCAGCACGTTCTGGACGCCGGCCTCGTGAGCCAGCTTCATGGCAACGCGGACCTCGTCGTCGGTGTCGACCGGCACGCCGAAGATAGCCTTCATCTCGTGATGGTTCGGCTTAATGAGCAGCGGCTTCTTGTGAGCGAGCTCCTTGAGCTTGTCGGAGGACAGGTCCAGGACGACGTCGGCGCCACGGGCCTGAGCGTGCTCCATGACCTGAGCCAGGAAGTCGGGCGTAGCTTTGGGAGGCACGGAGCCGGAGACGATCAGGCACTCAAGGTCGCCCGCGGTGTCCAGGATGTTGTAGAGCTCCTCCTGATGCTGCGGCGTGATCGGAGCACCGGGGTTCAGGATGCCGTACTCGTGCTGGCCATCGTTGACGTAGGTGTTGATGCGCGTGATACCGTCGGTCCAGACCGGGCGGCAGAGGCAACCCAGGTTCATGACCTCCTCGACGATGAACTTGCCCGTGAAGCCGGCGAAGAAACCGAGCGCGACGGTGTCGACGCCCATCTTCTTAAAGGCGAAGGACACGTCGAGGCCCTTGCCGTTAGCCGTGTAGCTGGCCGAGCCGGTGCGGACGTTCTCGTCGGGCTCGAGCGGAGAGCTCGAAACCGTCATGTCGACAGCCGGGTTAGCGGTTAGCGTGTAGAACATTTACAGTACCCCCTGTATATGTGAGGGCCGCGTGGCCGGCCCATTCCAACCACGCGGTTACCTCTGATACCAAATTAGCGAGCTGCGGACTCGAGCAGTGCCTTGACCTCGGCAGCGGTGTTGCAGGCGAGCGCCTTCTCGGCGAGCTCGTCGCACTCGGCCTTGGTCCACTGGCTGATGGTCTTGCGGGCGCGCAGGATGGACGGAGCGCTCATCGAGAACTCCTCCAGGCCCCAGCTGATCAGCAGCGGCTCGAGCAACGGATCGGCAGCGGCCTCGCCGCACATACCGACCATGATGCCGGCCTTCACGCCGCTCTCGATGATGTTCTTGAGCGAGCGGAGCACGGCGGGATAGTAAACCTGGTACAGGTTGGAGATGGTGTCGTTGCCACGGTCGGCGCACATGGTGTAGCCGATCAGGTCGTTGGTGCCGATGGAGAAGAAGTCGGCGACCTCGGCCAGGCGGTCAGTGAGCAGCGAGGCGGCAGGCGTCTCGACCATGATGCCAACCTCGATGTTCTCGTTGAACTTGCGACCCTCTTCGGTCAGCTCGGCCTTGCACTGCTCGACGAGCTCCTTGACAGCCAAGACTTCCTCGACGCAGGTGACGAGCGGGATCATGATCTTGACGTCACCGAAGGCGCTGGCGCGCAGCAGGGCGCGGAGCTGGACCTTGTACTGGTCGGGGTTGGCCAGGCAGTAACGCACGGCGCGGAAGCCCATGAAGGGGTTCTCTTCCTTGACCATGTGCAGGTACGGAATCTCCTTGTCGCCACCCACATCGAGCGTGCGGATGATGACCGGAGCACCCTTGAGCGCGCTGGCGACCTTACGGTAGGCGTTGAACTGCTCCTCCTCGGAAGGAAGCTCAGCAGAGTCCATGAACAGGAACTCGGAACGGAACAGGCCGATAGCCTCGGCGTCGTGATCGAGCGCGTTGGGCACGTCATCGGGGTTGCCGATGTTGCAGGCAATGATCTTCTTGATGCCGTCGGCAGTCACGGACGGCTTGCCGCGGAAGGCCTCGAGAGCCGCCTTCTCGGCAGCGAAAGCCTCGGCCTTGGCAGTGTAAGCGGCGAGCGTCTCCTCATCGGGATCGGCCTCGACGATACCCTTGCCACCGTCGACGACAACGGTCATGCCGTTGCGCAGTGCGGTGCAGCTGTTGGAAACCGAAAGGACAGCCGGGATCTCGAGGGCGCGCGCAATGATTGCGGAGTGCGACGTGCGGCCACCAGTCTCGGTGACGATACCGGCAACGTGCGCCTTATCGATCGTGGCGGTCATGGACGGCGTGAGGTCGTGCACGACAACGACGGTGTTCTCGGGCAGGACGGAGAGGTCGACGACCTCCTTACCCAGCAACTCGGCCAGAATGCCGGTACGGATGTCGGCGATGTCGGCCGCGCGCAGACGGAACATCTCGTCGTCCATGGACAGGAACATGTTCTCGAACATGGTCGAGGTGTCCATGAGCGCCTGCTCGGCGCAGGTGCCGCCGTCAATGGCGGCGTTGATGGCGTCGGTCATGCCCGGATCCTGAGCCAGGACAATGTGTCCGCTCATGATCTCGGCCTCGGCCTCGCCCACCGTCTCCTTCATGTGGTCGGCCTGAGCCTGAGTCTTCTCGCAGAAGACCGAAAGAGCGGTCTGATAGCGTTCCTTCTCTGCTGCCGAATCAGCAACCTCGTGCGGCTCAAACGTCAAGTCGGGATCGACGGCGACCATAACGGTGCCGATACCGATGCCCTCGGAAGCGTTGACTCCCTGATACATTCCCATTCCTCTCTCCGTGTCATGTGATAAAGCGTTTTGCCATATCCATGACAAAAGAGCGCAGCTACCTTACAACAGGTCACTGCGCCCCCAAATATGAACTTAGTTGTTCAACATGCGACCCGTTTGAGTTCTACTCGCCAAGACCGCTCTTGATGAGCTCGATGGCAGCAGCCAGAGCCTCGGCCTCGTCGGCGCCGTCGCACTTGACCTCGACCTCGGTACCGCAGGGGATACCAGCAGCCATGAGGGCCATCGGGGACTTGCCGTTGACCTCCTTCTCGGGGGTGACGACCGTCACGTCACAGGCATACTTGCCCATGGTGGAGGCGAACAGACCAGCCGGACGCATGTGCAGACCCTGAGGATTAACGAGGGTAGCCTTCTCAGAAACCATAATTGTCTCCTTTTTGTGTTTAACCCCTGTCATGCATGTGGCAGGAGTCAGATTCACGACGTTGTTTATATTAACTCACATCAAACGGTTTTTCATTGTGTTTCGCACGAATTGTTGGACAGATGTCGTTCCTGTACGTTCGTCTGCCGGGCGGGGCGGTTAAGTTTGCTGCTCTACAGTCCTGCGCAAGACGGAAAGCACATTAAGTGCTTTCCTTTGCGTGCGGAACTCGCGACAAACTGAACCGCCCCGCCCGGCAGGCAAGCTGCGGAAACTCGGTCGGTCCAGAGCAATATCGTGCAAACAGAATTCTGGCTAATTTTTTGTTCGCCTGGTTGATCTAGTTGATGGAGCCTATCTATACCCTCTTGTGGACTGAGGACTGTCCCAAACTGCCGGCAGAAAAGGAACGTCCCTAAGTGCCGAGTAGGGATGAAAAAGGCGGAGGCCCTGGTGAGGGTCTCCGCCTTTTTACAGGGGGCGATATTAATCGCTGACTGCTGGATTAGACCAGGCGGGCGTTGATCGTCTTGGCGATCTCGGCGGCGTCGGTGGAACCCTTGACGGTGCCACGGAAGTCCTCGTCCATGAGCGCCTCGGCGACCTTGGACAGGATCCTGAGGTGCGTGGTGCCAGCCTGTGCACCGGGGATGAGCAGGGCGATAGCCACGTTGACGGGAGCGCCGTCCATGGTGTCCCAACCGGTCACGCCGGATTCGTCCTTAACGACGATGACGGCGGCCTCGGTAATGGCGTCGGACTTGGCATGCGGGATGGCGAAGCCCTCCATCATGCCCGTGGTGCCCTCGGCCTCGCGGGCCAGGAAGGCGTTCATCACGGCGTCGGCGTCGCTTGCGATACCGGCCTTGACGGCCTGGTTGGAAACGAAGCTCAGAGCCTCGTCACGAGAAGCGAAGTCCTCGGCGACAAAGACATTCTCGACCTTCACGAAGTCGGCAGCCTCGGCCTTGGGGGCCTCGACGGCAGCGGCCTTGGGGGCCTCAACGGGCTTGGCTGCAGGAGCGGCCTTCTGGTTCTTCTCAAAGTCGTACTTCTTGAAGGCCACGAACAGGATGCCACCGACCACAGCGCCGATGAGGATAGCGAGGACCCAAAGCGGACCGTTCTCGACAACGGGCAGGACCAGGAAGCCACCGTGAGGCGCCGGATCGTGAACGTTGAACATAATGGTCAGGATCGAAGCGATAGAGGAACCGAGCATCATGATGGGCATGACGGGCCAGATGTTCTTGGTCATGAACGGAATGGCGCCCTCGGTGATGTGGGTGCAACCAAGGATGAGGTTGACGACACCGGCGTCGTGATCCTCCTGGCTGAAGTACTTCTTGCCGACAACGACGGCGAAGGTAGTGATCAGCGGCGGAACGATGCAGGCGGCGGAGACGGCAGCCATGAAGTTAGTGCCGAAGTTGTAGGTATCGGTGCCAACGCCGGCAGCCAGTGCCTCGGTGAGCATAGCAGTACCAGTGACGTAAGCAGCCTTGTTGACCGGGCCACCCATGTCAAAGGCGCACATGCAGCCGATGGCAAGACCCAGGACAACGGCGCCAGAGGCGGACAGGCCCTTGAGGAAGTCCATCATGGCGGTGTTGATGGCAGCCATGGGGCCGGAAATGCCGAGCATGACCAGGCCGACGATAGCCGTCGAGAACAGCGGGTACAGGAAGATGGCCTTGAGGCCGTCCAGGTTCTTGGGCAGACCGGCAAAGACCTTCTCGAGCAGCAGGATGACATAGCCAGCGAGGAAGCCGCCGACGATGCCGCCCAGGAAGCCGAAGCCCACGCCGGCGCCACCGGCGTCGATCATGCCGGTCTCGGCGTTAACAGGCAGGCCCTGAATGGCGATCATACCGGCAACAAAACCAGGGACGAGCGCCGGGCGCTTACCGATGGACTCGGCGATGTAGGCGGAAAGCACCGGAACCATGAGGTTCATGGCGATGCCGCCGATGATCTTGAGCATCGCAGCAAAGCTGTTGTAGTCAGACGCCGTCGAATCGAAGGACGTAATGCCCCACAGGAACGAGACGGCGGTCAGGACACCACCGGCAACGACGAAGACCAGCATATGGCTGACGCCGTTCATAAGGTGCTTGTAGATGACGTGACCGATGGACTCCTTCTCCTCGGCCTCGTCCTCGACATCGGCAGCGGCTGCAACCGTGTTGTCGCCCTTGGCGGCGAGCGCGCGGTCAATCAGCTTACCGGCGGCCTCAACGGACAGGGCCTTGGAAACACCAACGGAAACCATGGGCTTGCCGGCGAAACGCTCAGCCTGGACATCCTTATCGGCTGCGACGACGACGGCCTTGGCACCAGCGATCTCACTCTTGGTGAGCTCGTTCTCGACACCGACCTGGCCATGAGTCTCGACCTTAATGGTCAGACCGCGCTCGGCAGCTGCCTTCTCCAGCGCCTCCTTCGCCATGAAGGTGTGCGCGATGCCGGTCGGGCAACCGGTGGCGGCGATGATGTCAAACTTAGCCATGTGTCCCTCCTTTTTAAGTTTTGCGCCCGCAGGCGCTCCCCTACACGCGCGTCCTTGCGCGCTTTTCCACAACTGAAAGATACCAACCTACCGTCCGCGTGAGAAGAGACACGGCGCAATTCTCCGGTGAAAGGTTCTTTCATAACCGTAAACGGTAGGTGAAAGTTTACCATCAACACTTGAAACGGCAAGGTGTATCTTGTAATTGAAAATCCCCCTATACTATGACATTACAAAACGAGTCCGATTATCATGCCAACCAGGAGCCATCCATGACCGATAGTAGCAAGAGCGCACTTTCCCTCATTAGTACCCATCAGGGATACAGCGAGTCAGAGCAGCGCATTGTCGACTATATATTGGAGCACCAGTCCGAGGCGCCACGCCTCACGGCAGCTCAGCTCTCGCGCGCCGCCGCCACGTCCGAGGCGACCGTTTCGCGCTTCTGCCGCAAGCTTGGCTTTGGCAGCTTCCGCAGCTTTCAGTTTTCCCTGGCGAGGGATTTGGAAAGCCAGCGCAACGAGGGCCTGACTGACGAAGTCTCACTCGACAACATGGAGCAGAGCCTTAAGAACATCCTGGCTGCCAAGGTGAGCGAGCTTAATGCGACCATCGACGGGATCGACCACGATACGCTGGCGGCTGTTGTACATGCCCTTAAGCATGCAGGGGTTATTGAGTTTGCGGCTGTGGGCAATACGAACGCGGTCGCGCTCGATGCGACATTTAAGTTTTCGCAGCTGGGCCTTCGCTGCATGGCGAGCACCATCAGCGAGACCTCGATCGGGTTTGCGCTCACACTACGCCCCGGCGACGTCATCGTGCTAATCTCAAACTCCGGCAAATCGCGCCGACTGAATCGCATGGCAAAAGCGGCTCGCGACTGCGGCGCAACCGTAGTCGTCATCAGCAGCGACAGCAAATCCCCGCTCGCGCGCCTGGCAGACTACACTTTTAATACCGTCAACCACGAAGCGCTGCTGACGACGGGCGACTTTGCGTTCTCTAAGATAAGCGCCACAATGATCATAGAGGTCATCTACAACTTCCTGCTGCCCGAAATCGAGGACGCCCGAGAGCACATCAGCTACTACGAGGAGCTCATCCAGCCGGATAAGGTCGTTGAGTAGGTAAATTGGGGAGCCGATAGACGCCTCTCGTCACGAAACACGCCCATCTACTACGTTTTAACCGCAACCGCCAACCATACACCCAAAATAGAGAAAACCGCAGGCGTTCTACCTGCGGTTTTCTTTTTGCAATTCTTGGCGTGGTTGCCGATGCCCTACCAAACGTAGTAGATGGACCCATTTCGTGGCGGCCGGGTTGGACATGCATGTGGCGGCTCGGCCTAGGCACGCGCCTCCGCAAGCATCTGCCTGGCGTGCGCCAGGCTTGCCTCGGACTGATCGCCGCTGAGCATGCGGGCGATCTCGGCGGTACGCGCTTCGCCAGTTACCTCGTCCAAATGCGTCTGGGGAACATCGCCCGGTTCCTTGCTGACGACATAATGCTTGTCAGCCATGACGGCGACTTGCGCCAAGTGGGTTACGACAATCACCTGATGCGTTGCGGCGAGATCTGCCAGCACGCCCGCGAGTGCACGCGCCGTGGAGCCACCGACACCAGCATCGACCTCGTCAAATACCAGAGTGTCGACACCATCAGCATTACCCAAGACCACCTTGCTCGCCAACATGACGCGGCTAAGCTCGCCGCCCGACGCAATTCGGCGCAGGGGACGCGGCGTCAAGCCGGCACCGCTGCGATACAAAAGCTCATAGCTCGAAGGACCCGCCGGCGTCCACTCGGCGCGCGGAAGATCACGCGACTCCCAAACGAGCTCGGCGCCGCCCATCTCCAAGCGTGCCATCTGACGACCAACCTCGTGGCAGAAGCGCGGGGCCGCCGTATTGCGAGCGCGCTTAAGCGCCTTGGCAGCGGCAAACAACTCGCGCTCAGCAGCACCAAGTGATTCGCGCGCCTTTTTGATCTGTTCATCGCCATCATCGACCAGGGACAGCAGCTCTTGCGAGCGATCGCGCATGGCAAAAACATCGTACATGGTGGGACCCCACTGACGCAACAGGCCCTTGAGGTCGGAATACCGCTCACGCATGCGAGCGAGCTCGCGCGGGTCGAAGGCGACGCCATCGCGATAAGCACGCAGCTCGTTGGCGCAATCCTCGAGTAAGATGCAGGCATTCGAAAGTGCGTCGGCGATGTCACCCAGTTTGCGATCGACGGTAGCCATTCGAGAAAGCTCTGCCACGGCACTGTTCACGGCATCGAGCGCTCCCCCTTCGGCGGCAAGCGATGCATGGGCATCGTTAGCCGTCGCCACCAAGACCTCGGCGTGCTCCGAGCGCGGCAGCAGCTCCTCGAGCTCCTCATACTCGCCCGGCTTGGGGTCGACCTCGCCGATGCGCTCCAGGGCAAAGCGCGCCTCCTCGACGCGGCTCCCCTGCGCACGTGAGGCCTCTTCGACGCGTCGAACCTCCTTGGCGGCAGCGCGCGATGCCTTAAAGCAGGCGCGATACGCATCCAGCGCCTCGAGCGCAGAGCGCCCTGCCCACGCATCGACCATCGCAACGTGATGCGCCGGGTCGAGCAAGCGCTGGTGCTCGTGCTGGCCGCACAGATCCATCATCACGCCGACGCGCTCCGAAAGCTCGCGCACACTGGCGATGCGGCCGTCAATCTTCACGCGGCTGCGGCCCTCGGCAGAAAGGCTGCGCTGGACCGTGAAGCCTTCCGTGTCGTGCGGGCCGTCGAACAAGCGCGCCTCGACACTCGCCAGCGCCTCGCCCTCGCGCACCGTCGACGAATCCGCGCGCTCACCCAAAATAAGCTTGAGGGCCGAGAGCAGCGCGGTCTTGCCGGCACCGGTCTCGCCGGTCAGGACAGTCAGGCCGGTACTCGGCACCAGCGTCGCCTCGCGAATGAGTGCAATGTTAGAAACCTGCAGCTCATCGATCATGACGCACTCCGTAGAACACGCGGCTCACGGAGTTATAAAAGCTCTCGGGACCGTAATCGAGAAGCAGCACATCTCCGGGACCGCGACGCACGGCCACGCTCTCGACCGTGCCATCGCAGGTAATAAACTGTCCGTCGATGGCAATCGCCGGCACGCTCGGGCGATCGTCGGACATAAAGATCTCGACTACATCGCTCGGCGAGGTCAAAAAGGCGCGAGCCTGAATGGTATGCGGGGCGATGGGCACACAGACCATACCCGTGTAATCGGGGCTGACAATGGGACCGCCGGCGGAAAGCGCATAGCCGGTGGAGCCGGTCGCCGTCGAAACGACGACACCGTCGCCGCGCAGGCGATCGATATGATGGCCGGACACCGTGATGTCAAACTCAACCATATCGGACAGGGGGCCGCGCGTAAGTGCCATATCGTTGAGGGCAAACGTGCGCACGACATCCTTCGTGCCATCGTCGCGCACGGACACGATATCCGCGGCGATGGTGGCGCGGCGGCTCACGTGCAGCTCACCGGACAGAGCATCGCTCACGACCTGCAGAATGTCGCGCTCCTCGGGGCTCGCAGCAGTTAAAAAGCCCAGGTGACCATAGGAAAGACCAAGGATAGGAATCTCGCGATGGTTGAGGATGCGGGCAGCGCGCAGCAACGTACCGTCGCCGCCGAGCGTAATGACCAGATCTGAGCCATCAATATCAGGCGTGCTTTGAATCTTCGATCGCTGGTCGGCAGCCCATGCGACCTCGTAGCCCTGGCGCGAAAGCCAAAGCTCGAGCATCAGACCGCTCTCGACGGCCTCTTGCTTGTAGTAATTGGGAACCAGAAAGACCTTCATAGCGTTGCAGCTTTCTCGCTCAAAACCGATACCTGGGATTGCAGCTCATCGTCGGTACGTCCGCCGGGGGCAAACCTCATGCCGTACAGGAAAAACTCAACGTTTCCCTTGGCACCATGAATGGGCGACACGCACACATCGACCGGGAACAGCCCCTTGGCAGCAAAGAGTTCAACTGCCGCAACGAGTGTATCGCGGCGCACGGCGGGGTCGGTCACAATTCCGCCCTCGCCCACCAGCGCCGCCGGAGCCTCAAACTGCGGCTTTACGAGCGTGCAGAATGCACCCGTAGGCGCCAGGCACGCCAGCACCGCATCGATAATGTTCGCGATGCTGGTAAACGAGACGTCACACACAGCCAGGTCGATAGCGCCGGCATAGCCAAGCTCGGGCAGCTGCGTCACGTTTGTGCGCTCATGCAGCGTCACGCGATCGTCCTGACGCAACGACCAATCGAACTGGGCGCGACCCACGTCCACCGAGACAACTGTCGCAGCTCCGCGCTTAAGCAGGCAATCGGTAAAGCCGCCGGTAGAGCAGCCCACATCCAGACAGGCAAGGCCCGTCGGATTGATACCAAACGCATCAAGCGCGCCTTCGAGCTTAAGACCGCCGCGGCCAACATAGGGAATGCGCCCCTTCACGTGCAACGGCAGGCCCGGGGTCACCTTAAGGCCCGGCGAAGTCAAGCGCTCGCCGCCACTCGAGACCAAGCCGGCCATAAGAGTGCGAAGGGCATCCGCGCGATCGGCGCAGATGCCCTGTGAAATCAGTTCGTCATCAAGACGCACGCGTTTCATGAATGCCATCAACCATTCGTATCCAGAGATGCGGCCTAGCTATCCTGGGATTCATTTGCCGCATCCTCATCGTATTCCTGCTCGAGCTTGTCGGCCTCACGCGGCGTCAGCTCAAACTTGTCGACCATATCGACCGCGCGGGAGCCCAGCTCAATCGCTTCGTCAAACAGATCGAGTGAACGCTCCAAGGAGGTATCTTTGGAGCGAACGGTAGCGATGATCTGGTCCAGACGGTCCGAGATCTCGTCAAAGTTGCGTACAGAACCCTCTGGCATGGCTACTCCTCGACGGAGTCGGCCTCGACGGCCTCAGCAGCGTCCACACCCTCGGCCAGCACACCAGCCTCAGCCTGGGCAACCGCAACTTTAGCGGCAGCCTCGGCAGCCTGGGCCTCCTCGCGAGCGCGATCCTCGGCGAGCAGCTCTTGGTACAGGTCCTCGCCCGGCAGCTCCTCGCTGCGAGCGATCTTGCCCAGCACGCCGTTGACGAACGACGCGGACTGGTCGGTGCCGTAGGCCTTGGCAAGCTCGACGGCCTCGTTGATCACGATGGCGTCCGAGACCTCCTCGTCGGTGAGGAAACGCATCTCATAGACGGCGATACGCAGCAGATTGCGGTCGGCGCCGGGCATGCGCATAAGATCCCAGTTCTTGGCAACGGAGCGCAGAGCGCAGTCGATGCGGTCGATATGCTCGTAAGCACCGCGGCACAGCTCCAGCGCATAGGGGTCGAGGGGACCCTTCGAGATCAGGAAATCGCCCTCGAGGACGCGCTCGAGCGGGCTGTCCGTGGCCTCGGCCTGGAACAGCAGCTGCAGCGCCTGACTGCGGGCAAGCGTACGCCCGCGATAAACCTTAAGGCTCAAAGGTTACTCCTTGGGGAAAACGAGGCCGTCGATGCAAACGTCAACGCGCTCGACCTCGACGCCCACCTGGGCATCGATGGCGGTGACCACGGCGGCGCGAACGGCCTCGGCGAGTTTCTTGAACGGATAGCCAAAGAACACCACGACGCGCACGGTGAGTGCAAGCTTGTCGCCGATGACCTCGGCCTCGACCGCCGGCTCGGAAGCCGGGGCCTTAGACGAAAGCATCATGGAGACAAGGTTGGTGGCAAGGTCCTTGACGCCAACGGAGGCGATGCCCTCGACATCGGACACGGCGCGCGAGACGATGGCGGTCAGAACATCGGGCGAAATGCCGATGCCGTCAATCTTGATTTCCTGGGGCATGAGTCCTCCTAGAAGAGTTGGTTGCTAGACGCGGGAGACGAACTTGCCGTCGCGGGTGTCAACCTTGATGACCTCGCCCTCGTTGAGGTACATGGGGACCTGGATGACAGCGCCGGTGTCGATCGTGGCCGGCTTGGTGGAACCCTGGACGGTGTCGCCCTTAAAGCCCGGGTCGGTCTGGACGATGGTGGTCTCGATGAACATCGGCGGAGTCACGCCCATGAGCTCATCGTCGGCGAAGAGCAGCTGGCAGATGTCGTTCTCGCGCAGCCACTTGGAGTTCTCGCCCACCATGTCCTCGGGAACGGGAACCTGCTCATAGGATTCGTTGTCCATGAAGATGTAGTCGGTGCCATCGTTGTAGAGGTACTGGAACTCACGGGTGGTGAGCATGACGCTCTCGAACTTGGTGCCGGCGTTGCAGGTGTTCTCGACGACGCGGCCGCTCTTGATGTCGCGGGTCTTGTAGCGCACAAACGCGCCGCCCTTACCCGGCTTGACATGCTGGAACTCGACGATGGTGTAGACCTTGTCCTTAATGCGGAGACCGAGGCCGTTCTTGAAGTCGGCGGTAGAAATGGTAGGCATAGCGACCTTTCTTGTTATGGGCAGAACGCACAAGCGTCCAAATTACATACGAGCGAAATTATACACTTGCAGACGGCGCCTGCAGCGAGCGCATAAAAAGAGAACGCGGGGCGTCCGAATTGCTCCGGAGGCCCCGCCCCAAACTATCTACCGAAGTAGACTAGCAATCGATGACGTGAAGGTCATGCGGCGTCTTGGTGAAGGGCTCGTAGCCGCTCTCGGTGACCACGCCGTAGTCCTCCAGGCGCACGCCGCCCACGCCGGGCAGGTAGACGCCGGGCTCCATGGTGATAACCGAGCCGACCTCGATGATATTCTTGCTGCGGTTGAAGTTGGGCAGCTCGTGGATGTCAATGCCCACGCCGTGGCCCAGACCATGGTTGTAGTAATCGCCATAGCCGGCATCACCGATGATCTTCTTGGAAAGCTTGAAAATGTCGTTGCCCTCGACGCCCGGATGGATGGCGGCGACGCACTCCTCGTGCGCACGGCGCACGAGCGCGTACAAGTCGAGCTGCTCCTGCGTGGGCTCGCCCATCACGACGGTACGAGTCATGTCGGAGCGGTAGTCGCAATAGCCCGCGCCATAATCCATGAGAACGAAGTCGCCCTTCTCGATCACGCGGTCGCTCGGGACGGCATGCGGGTTGGCGGTGTTGGGGCCGCTCGCCACGATGGAGCCGAAGGCCAGGCTGTCGGCGCCGTTGGCGAACATAAAGTTCTCGAGCTCGTTGCGAACCTGCTTCTCGGTCATACCGGGCTTAATATAGCCGAGCATGTGCTGGAAGGCGGCGTCGGTAATCGACTGCGCATGGCGCATGAGCTCGATCTCCTCGGCGTCCTTGATGGCGCGCATCTTGCGAATGTCGTCATGCATCAGCGGCAGCATGCAGGCGACGGAACGATCCTCAAGGCCACGCTGGATACCCTGGTAGAAGTTGATCTGCATGTCGTCCTCGACAGCGCAGACGCGGCACTTGTTGGCCGCGATCTTGCCGGCGACCCAACCGGAGATGGTGCCCTCGTCCATGTCGTAAACCCAGGGGCTGCCGGCGGGCGTGTTCTCCTCAAAGCTGTTGAGATAGCGCGAGTCGGTATGGAACAGGCACTGGTCGGCCGTAATAAACGCAGCATGCGGGAACTCGAAGGTGTAATCGAAGACGCCCTTGACGCCCGTAAGCCAACGAAGGTTGGCCTCGTCGCGCACCACGATAGCGTCGTAGCCACGCTCAACCATCAGGGCACGGACACGCTCGATACGACCGGTGGGACCGGCAGCAAACTCTGACATGCAGATTCCTTTCTTGTTGTCTCTATAAAGACGGAACGGGTCTCAACCGAACGACGGAATCGCGCGCGATTCGCAACCGATTGGAAACCCGCCCCTCAACATGATACGAAAGACGATGTATGTCAATAAATCCTAGAGAAGTTCTTTGCGAGAAGCCAAGTATGCGCGAGCATGGCGGTCGAGAACCTCGTCCTCAACGCTCGTTAGACGAATAGCGCCGAGCGCCGCGGGCAGCGGCAACATGCTGCGGTTCGAGCGGACAAACTGCTGCCTGCGGAACTCCTCGATATATGAGGCAGGCTCCAGATCGAAGGCAAGCTCCTCGATACCAAAGTCCTCCAAGCAGTCATCGACCTCAAAGACGTAATCGATATCGAAGTCGCAGGCATCATGTGCTAGGCGCGCCTCAAAGCGCATGCCCTCGGACAACAGCTGGTAGGCAGGGACCTGCGAAGCGGCATCGCCCAAGCAGAGGCGCAGGGTACGCTCCCCCGTCTTGCCAAAATCGAGCGCATGGCGTGCGCTCGGGTTCGTGGCCATCAGTACGTCCTTGTGGGCAGTCTGAGACCACTGAACGGCATTGACGAGCGCGACCTCCTCGCCCCCGAGAATCTCGGGGACGGTCTCAGTAAACTGATTCCAGCGGGACTTGCTGCTCGAAAGCATGGTGCCAACGAGTACCGCATAGCCGAGCTTGAGGTCCTCGGGGTCCGCCTCGCGAACAAGGTCGAGGTCACACACGACCAAGCCCGGCTCGGGACGGAACGCGATAGCGGGAAGCGCATGCGCCGGCGAGGCGACGAGTGGCTTCATGGTCGTCGCGACAGTGAGCATGGCATCGAAGGTCGTCGGCAGCAGCGCGCACTCGGTTCGGCCACACCACTGGTTGGCGCACCAGCCAACGACCGAGCAGGTCGCCGTGTCGCCGACGGCGACAACGAGATCGTCACAGGTAATGCCGTTAGCCGACAGTGCCCCAAAGACGGTATCGGCATCGGCCAGCGTAGCGCCGGCAGGCGAAACCTCGAGGACGAGCAGCGACACGGCAAAGCCGGCGTCGACCAGCGCATGCTCAACGACCTCGCCAAAACGCTCGGATGTGGCGTCGTTCCAAACCACCATCGCGCGCTTAGGCTTGCCCACAGCCGAGGCAAACATGCGCGACAGTTCCTCGAACGCGCCCAATCCGACGCGGACATCGACACTGCGGTTTTGGAAATTGATAAGTTGGCGGCGAATCATAGCAGTCCACGCTCCAAAAGCATCTCGGCACAAAGGTAGGAAACGTCCTCGAAGGACTTGTTGCGAATATCAAGGGTAATATCGGCGGCTTGGCGATACAGCGGACGGCGATGCTCAAACAGGCGCGCAGCATGCTCGGGCGAGCGGAAATCGGGCCGGGTATCAGAACGGCGAATCTGGCGCAACGAGTCCTCAAAGTCGCCTTCGAGGTACACGCATGTACCCATCTCGTGCATCAGTTCAATGTTCACCGGCGTCTCGACGATGCCACCCCCGCACGACACCAGCAGGCTGCGCTCGCTTTGAAGCGAACGGAGTGCCGAGGTCTCGAGCTCGCGAAAACGATCCTCGCCCTCGGTCTCAAATATCTCGGTCACCGACTTGCCGCATCGACGCACAACCAAGCGATCGGTATCGATGAATCGACGCTTGAACATAGTGCCCACATTGCGCGCAAGCGTCGACTTGCCCGCGCCCAAAAAGCCGATAAAGAAGATATGGTCGCAGCCGTGTTTGATGTGCTGAGACATGGCGAAACCTATTCCTCGCAGGGAAGGTCGCGCAGGGCCCGGCGCTCAAAGATACGGAAGATCTGCGTGTACCACAGGTCCCGGGTTGCCTGCGGCTTGACCAGAATAGTGTCAACGCCGGCAAAGTTACCGCTCCACACGTCCGTGTACAGCTGATCGCCGACCAGCACCGCCTCGTCTGCCGTGGCGCCGAGGCGCTTAAGACCCGCCTTCAAGGCAAACGGCGCCGGCTTCATGGCGTGGCTGATGGCCTCGAATCCCAGCTCGCGTGCAGAGCTCATGACCTGATCGCGATGCCAGTTGTTGGACACCATGCACAGCTTAAAGCCTTTGGCGCGGGCGGCGTCGAGCCAAGCGGAAACCGCAGCGGGAACCTGCTCGGTGTCGCGCGGCACCAGAGTGTTATCGCGATCGAGCAGAATGGCGCGTTTGCCGTCGGCCCACAGGGTATCAAGGTCGATGCGATCGACCGAGGCAACGTATCGTTTGGGGCTAAAAATCCTCATGCTAATTCCAAGACAGTTGATGCTCTTCGTAGGTTTGCGAGAAGTACTCCTCGTCCTGCGTAATGTAGAAATACAGGTCATCGGAGTCGGTCGGCTCAAGCGTGGCCTTGAGTGCCTCGAGCGACGGAGAGCAGATGGGCGTGGGTGGCAGGCCCTCGTGCTTATAGGTGTTATACGGGCTATCGCTCTGCAGGTCGTCGGCGGTAACCTCGCCACCGGTGACATACATCATGGTCGCATCGCTGTTGAGATAGCGCAGACCGTCGAGCTTGCCGGCAAGGCGGTTGTAGAAAACCGAGGCCACGTGCGCACGTTGATCGGCGTTGAGGCCCTCGCGCTCAACGATAGAGGCCAAGTTGACGATGTCGTAGTCGGACATCTCCACACCGTAGCGCTCCTTGATCTTGGCTTCGCAGCTCGCAAAGTCAAGCGACTTGTACTCGGTCTTAAACTGATCGAGCATGGCGCGAATCACGTCATCGGCCGTCGGCGAATCACCCAACGAATAGGTCTTGGGGAACAAGAAACCCTCGAGCGAGTCGTTGGCGGCGCCCTTAAGGAAGCTATAGTCGTCCACGTAGTTGGAGGCCTTGGCCTGGTTGAGGAAGTCTTCCTTAGAGATGCTGTCGTAGGCCTGGGCCACGCGGTCGGCGACTTGATCGACTGTCAGACCCTCAGGGATAGTCAGCGCATTGGAGCCCGCGTTGGGGCCTTCCATGAGCTGCTGAACAACCTTGGTCGCATCCATGAGTGTGGTGAACGAGTAGGTGCCAGGCTTAAGCGACATATCGGCGTTAAGCTTTTTCACCGCCGCGTAGTAATCCTTGGGATTTTCGACGATATGGTTCTCGGAGAGAATCGAGGCGATCGTATCGCCCGAAGCACCGTCGGGAATGGTCACCGTAACCTGCTGACCAGCCGCGACCTTCGTATCCTCACCGGTAAAGAAGCCCTTGACGGCAGGCACGACAAAGAAAGCGATAGTAGCAAGCGCGATTACGGCCACCACGACGCCGACAATCATGGGCACCGGGGAGCTTTTCTTTTGGGCACCGCGACGAGCATGCGTGTTGTAGCTCGAGCGGGCCGCCGGAGCAACGCCATGCGAACCGCGAGCGTGATGCGAATGCGATTGGGGGGCCTGCGTTCGCTGAGTAGGTGCCTGATGCTTAAAGCGAGCACCGCCTGCAGGCTGAGCCGAACGAGCAGCGGGCTGCTGAGCCGCGTGAGAAGCCGGATACTGAACCGAACGAGCAGAAGGCTGCTGACCCGTCCGTTGAACAGGTTGGGCTGAACGAGAGGAGGACTGCACCGGGCGCGCGGCAGATTGAGCTGCGCGCTGGGTCGGCTGTGCCGGACGCTGGCCAGGCTGGGCAGGGCGCGACGACGGCTGACGTGTACGATTCGGCTGGCGCGGATCGGGAGCGCTAGGCATGCGAAACCTCCTCGTTTTTACGATCAAGCCACGTCTGCAAAAACAGGCTGGCGGCAATCATGTCAATCTTGCCCCTCATCTGCTTTTCGTTGAGGCCCTGCTCGCGCAGGATACGCTTTGCCTCTTGCGAGGACAGGCGCTCGTCCTCAAACTCCAACGGAAGATCGAGCTCGTCGGCAATCTTTTGCGCAACAGCGGCAACGCGCTCGGCCTGGGGACCGGGCTCACCGGCCATGGTCAGGGGACGCCCACTTACCAGGATATCGGGCTCATAGTCCTCAACCAGGTAGCGGAACGTCTTGGCCATACCGGTGACCTCTGCAGCCGGGAGCACCTTGACAGGCATCGCCATCTTGCCATCACGGCTCGAGACGGCGATGCCGATCCTGGTCTCCCCTATGTCCAGCGCAAGCGCGACCACAGCGACTACCTAGATTCTTAGGCGCCGAGCGCGGTCTTAGCGGCCGCGAGGGCATCGGCGATGCCGGCGGCGTTCTTGCCACCGGCCTGGGCCATGTTGGGACGGCCGCCACCGCGACCGTCGACCAGGCCCGCGATCTGCTTGATCACGTTACCGGCGTGGAAACCGGCCTTGACGGCGTCATCGGAGCCGGCGGCGAGCAGGGCCGGGGTGCCCTTCTCGGTCACGCTGGCGACGACGCAGGCGACAGGACCGGCGACCTTCTGGTGCACGGTATCCCAGACGTTGCGCAGGTCGGCAGCCTCAAGGCCCTGGAGCTCAGCGACGACGAGCTTGTAGCCGTCGAGCTCGATGGCGCCCTCGATGGCGCTGGAGATAGCGTCGGAGGAACCACCGGTCAGTGCCTTCTTGAGCTTGTTGGAAGTCTCGCGCAGCTCGGCCTGCAGGTTCTCCACGCGGGCGGGAACCTCATCCACGCGGCACTTGAGCGCAGCAGCGGCGGCGTCGACGAGCGCCAGACGGTCGGCCATGTAGTCGAGAGCACCCTTAGAGGTCACGGCCTCAATACGGCGGACGTTGGAGCCCGTAGAGGACTCGGAAATGATCTTGAACAGGCCGATCTCGGCGGTGTTGGCGGCATGGGTGCCACCGCAGAGCTCACGGGAGAACGGCTGGTCCTCGGCGCCCACGGAGACAACGCGGACGACGTCGCCATACTTCTCGCCAAACAGGGCGACAGCACCGGCGGCCTTGGCCTCGTCGATGCCCATGACGCGGGTCACGACCGGCTTGGAGGCGAAGATCTGCTGGTTAACCAGGTCCTCGACAGCCTTGAGCTGCTCGGAGGACAGGGCCTCGAAGTGCGTGAAGTCAAAGCGCAGGTGCTCGGGCGTCACCAGCGAGCCAGCCTGGGAGACATGCTCGCCCAGGACCTGCTTAAGCGCAGCGTCGAGCAGGTGGGTGGCGGTGTGGTTGCGGCGCAGGAAACCACGGCGCTCGGCGTCGAGCGCGGCGGTCACGGTAGCACCGACGGTCAATGTGCCCTCGGCAACGTGGGCGACGTGAGCATACAGGCCATTGTGGTTCTTGGTATCGGAAACGGTCAGCGCAACGCCCTCGGCGAAAAGCTCGCCGGCATCGCCCTGCTGGCCACCCATCTCGGCGTAGAACGGGGTGCGGTCGAGCACGACCTCGACGTCCTCGCCGGCAGCAGCGGACTCGACGGACTCGACGTTGCGCACGATGGCAACAACCTTGGCGCCTACGATCGCATCGTTGTCATAGCCGTCGAACTCAGTCGCGGCGACCTTGTCGGAAAGTTCGACCCACACGTCGTTGAAGCTGCCCCAGGCGTCGCCCTTGGCATTGGCGCGGGCGCGGGCCTTCTGGTCCTCCATGCAGGCGGTGAAGCCGTCCATGTCGACGTCGTGGCCAGCGGTGCCGGCGATCTCGACGGTCAGGTCGATGGGGAAACCAAAGGTGTCGTGCAGCTTAAAGGCAACATCGCCCGGAAGCACAGCGCCCTCGGCAAGCGCTGCCAGGGCCTCATCCAGGTAGACGCGACCGTTGTCGAGCGTCGTGGAGAAGCGCTCCTCCTCGGAGGCGACGATACCCTTGACGAGCGCGACGTTCTTGAGCAGCTCGGGATAGGCCTCGCCCATCTGAGCGTTGACCTCGTCGATAAACTTGGTCAGGAAGGCGCCCTCGATACCCAGCAGGCGACCGTGGAACACGGCACGGCGGAGCAGGCGTCGAAGGACGTACTCGCGACCCTCGTTACCGGGCAGGATGCCGTCCGAGATCATAAAGTCGACGGCACGAGAGTGATCCGCGATGATACGCAGCGAGCGGCTGGCACCGGAGTAATCGTCGGCGTCATAGGTCTTGCCGCTGATCTCCTCGCCCAGCTTGATGAGGTGCTGCATCAGATCGCCGTCGTAATTGGCGGTCTTGTGCTGCATGATGGCGGCCATGCGCTCTAGGCCCATGCCCGTATCGAGGTTGCGGTGCGGCAGCTCTGGCATGGAGCCGTCCTCCTGGCGGTCGTACTGGGTAAAGACGAGATTCCAGAACTCCAGGAAGCGGTCGCAGTCGCAGCCGGGCTTGCAGTCGGGGCTGCCGCAGCCAACCTCCTCGCCCATGTCAAAGTAAATCTCAGAGCACGGACCGCAGGGGCCGGTGGGGCCAGCGGCCCAGAAGTTGTCGTCCTCGCCCAGGCGGGAGATATGATCCTCGGCAACGCCCAGGGAGCGCCACACATCGTGGGTCTCGTCGTCCTCGGTAAAGACAGTAAAGTACAGGCGGTCGAGAGGCAGCTTGAACTCCTTGGTAATGAGCTCAAAGGCCCAAGCGCAGGCCTGCTGCTTGGAGACGCCACCAAAGGAGAAGTCGCCGAGCATCTCAAAGAAGGACAGGTGACGGCCGTCCTCGCCGATGCAATCGATGTCGTTGGTGCGGACGCACTTCTGGCAGGAGATTGCGCCGATCTCCTTCATGGTCTTCTTGCCCTGGTAATACTCCTTAAACTGGTTCATGCCGGCGTTGGCAAGCAGCAGCGAAGGATCGTCGGGGACGAGGGACGAAGAAGGATAGAGCTTAAGACCGCGCTCCTCAAAGAAGTTGAGGAACTTAGAGCGAATCTCGGCCGTAGTCATTGACGGGTAGTCAGCACTCATAGAGGGAATCTCCTCGGTTTCACATCGAAACAGTTCAAACGTAACGATATTACCATCCCACCGCGCCTGTGCAAAAAAGAGGGCCGCCAAACAGCGACCCTCCAGCGAAAGTGCACGTTATTTAGTACTGTGCGATCCTTTGAAAAAAGACTGCTGTAGAATTACATATAAGAGTCACCCGGAAGGAGCGATCGATGAAAAGCAAACGATTTTTCCTCAATGCACTTCTGTTAGCGGCACTTTTAACGCTATTGGCTTTCTCCTGCTGGTACGCAAACCAACCAGCATTTGGCTACGTGTTGTATGCAGTAATGTCCGGCGATAAGGCTTATTACACTTTACGCGCAATTGACATTCTCTTTTTCTATGTTGCCGGTCCCTTATCAATCGCTTTGCTCGCGTTTCTTGTCATTTACAACTTCAAGAAACGTTAATGGGGCCTATTTAGAATCCGAATCGTCCATGGACCCGTCGATGCCGGTTTTGGTATCGTCATCAGAGTTGGAATCGTCATCCTTGGCGAAGGGATTCTTGAAGAAACCCGTGGCATCGGGCTGAAGACCCGAGAGCTTGATCCAGGGATTATCGAGCTCGGGCTTGGGCATAGCCTTGGCCTCGGGCGCGGTCTCGTTGCCGATGAGCTCGGACTCATAGATGAACGTATCGTCCCCGAGCGCGTCATAGGCGGCGACCGGGTTGCCATCGGCATCGCGGTACGGCGTGCCCTTAAACACGGCGCCGTCATAGGCCACAAGCTGGCGGCCGGTCTCGTTCTCAAAGTAGTAGACGAAAATGCCCTTGAGGGCTGCGCACAGCGGAATGGCAATGATCATGCCAATAGGACCCATGAGTGCCGAGCCAATAACGAGCGCCGTGAGGCTCATGATGGGATGCACCTGCACCGAGCTCTGCATGACCTTAGGCGAAATTACGTTATCGGTGACGTTTTGAGCGACCATCGTCACGATGAGCGTCCATAACGCCAACATGGGGCTGAACATGAAACCGAGCACTGTGGCGATTGCTGCGCTCACCCAGGGACCGACGACAGGAACCAAATGCATGATGCCGGTAAAGATGGCCATGAGCGCCGCATACGGATGGCCGATGATCATAAAACCGATAAAGGCGAGGAAACCACCGCAGATGGACGTCACGACCATACCGCGCATGTAGCCGCCGACAGAGCGAGAAAGGATGGCGACCATAAAGCGGTACGAGGTCTCCTTCTCCTGACCGATGATGGTGCAAATCTCGTGGTGCATGCGAGGGTAGTCGCAGGCCATCCAGTACGCAAGCACCAGACCAAGGAAGATCACGAACAACTGCGAGGCTGTATTGGTGATGAGCGGGAACACACCGCGGCCAAGCTCGGCAGCGATCTGAGACACATACTTCGATGCCACGGCAACCAGCGACGAAAGATTATCGTCCAGATACTCCTTGAGCGGCGTGTTGTTGAGCGTCTTGGCATGCGAGATCATCTCGTTGAGGTCGCCACCCGCAACACGAAGCTGCTCGGGCAGGCGGCTCAGGACTTCCATGATCTGACCAAAGAGAATCGGCGACAAGATGCAAACGACACCGACGAGCACAGCAACGACCACAATAAGCGCGATAAGCGAACCGATGCCGCGATTCACGCCATGGTGCTCGAGCCAGTTGGTGATCGGGGACATCACAAAAGCAATGATGGAGCCGACGGCAAGAAACTCAATAACCGGTGCCAGGATGCCCATAAGGTTAAAGATGACGGCGGCGATGACGATGCAACCGACGACAGCCCAAATGCGAAGCGTCAGAATGCGGGTATCGCGCAGCGTGCGGTCGGTTTGTTGGGGGTGCTCACTCATGAACGAACCATTACTCCGTCAGGGTCAATCTTGTCTTGAATCTTCTTGAGGGTGCGGCGCAGTAGGCGCGAGACCTGCACCTGCGAAATGCCCAGCTTCTTGGCGATCTCGATCTGGGTCATGCCCTTCACAAAGCGTAGCTCGATCACCTCACGCTCGCGCGGCGAGAAATCGCGGATGGCTTCCTCGATTACCAGGCGGTCATCGGTAAAGTCGAGCTCGTTGTCGTCGTCGGCATAGCGATCGAGAATCGAGGGAGCATCGTCGGAGTCGGACGCGCCGGGAGCCTCGATGGGCACCGAGGTGTAGGCCGAGGACGATTCCATGGCTTCGAGCACCTCGTCGACGGTCACGCCAAGGTAATCGGCGATTTCCTCAACCTTGGGCGAGCGCTGCAACTCGTTGGTAAGCTTGTCGGTAGCCTGGTTAACCTTGGCAGAAAGCTCCTGCAGGCGACGAGGCACGCGCACGCTCCAGCCCTTGTCACGGAAGTGACGCTTGATCTCGCCCAAGATGGTGGGCGTGGCAAACGTCGTGAACTCGAGTCCGCGCTCGGGATCAAAGCGATCGATAGCCTTGAGCAAGCCCAAGTACCCGACCTGCAAAAGGTCATCGAGCGGCTCGCCGCGGTTCTTGAATTTGTTGGCAAGAAACCTTACCAGGTTCATATGGGACATGACGAGCTGCTCGCGAGCATCCGGATCACCGGTCTCCTTATAACGACGAAACAGCTCGCGGGTTTTCTCCTTGTCCCAAGCGGTCTTGCCGCTCCGGGAGCGTTCGGTCATATTAGATATCCGCCTTGAGGTCGAGGGAAAGCGTTAGGGGCGCTGTAGTCTTTTCGTAAGAGTCACACACGCTCGCCAAAATGAGCTCGGCATACACGGCAGCCTGGTCATCCTCATCGACAGTCGCCTGGTCGCCAAAGGTAAAGGTCATGCCCACATGCGATTCGTCGACATCGAATTTGATCGAGATATCGTCGGAATCAACAGCCGTGCAGCCAAAGATGAAGGCTTCTTCGGCAGCCATACGAATGTCCTCGATGCGATCAACGGACATAGAGCACAGGGCGCCGACGTTGGCGGCCGTCATGCGCACCAAGCGCGCGAGACGCGGATCACCGGCAACGCTCAGCGTAATGGGGCAGGTTGCTTCGCTACTCATCGCAGGACTCCTCGGAGGTCTCGGCAGGCGTATAAGTGTAATACTGAGCAGGCTTAGCAGCGGGCTTCTGAACATCATCGTCGTCAGCAGCGGCATCGTCATCGCCAATCAGAACGCGCTCAGTAGGCTGCTCGGCCTCGGCGGCGGCAGCGGCGAGCTTGCGATCGGCGTCGGCTGCAGGAGCCTTCACCTTATTGAAGAGCTTCTGCACGGCGCCAGCAGCAGAATCAGTCACGCTCGATACGGCATTGCTGGCCTCGGCCACGCTGCCCGTGACCTCGGAGATGTCGCGAACGACCGCCTCAACCTCAACGAGGTTAGACGTCAGAGCATCAACGGCAGTCTTGCTCGACTTGAGGAGCGGCTCAACCTGTGCCAGCGCGGGGGTGAGCTCATCGACAGCGCCGTCGAGCTTTGCCACCACAGGCTGTGCCTCGGCGAGCGTATTGTTAAGGTCACTCACCGTCTTGTCGAGCGAATCAACGACGGTGCGGGTCTTGCGCAGCGTGAGCGCGAGCTCGACAACAGCCCACACGCCGGCAACGGCGAGCAACAGCAGGGCGATTTGAATGGGACTCATACAAGCCTCCCAAAGGAATCGAAATACAGACGCTGTTCATGGTACCCCAAAGGGGACCGAACATGCCAAGCGTGAGATCCTGGGACAAAATAATCAGCAGTTACTTCGGAGCATTACCGCTACGGTCGCGTTCGCTTTGCTCAACACGCCACTCTTCCCAACCGCGGCCGGCAGGCTGCCAGAACGCGCCGCGCTCCAACCCCTCGGGCAAATAGCGCTGATCGACCCAGCCTTCGGGATAATCGTGCGGATACTTATACACGCCATATTCATCGCTGCCTGGGCGATGACGATCGCGCAGGTAGCTGGGCACCTCGCGAAGACCACTGCTGTGGATATCGGCCAGCGCCGCATCGATCGAGGCCTCGCACGCGTTGGACTTAGGCGCCAGGCACACATAGAGCGCAGCCTGAGCCAGGTTGATGCGACACTCGGGATAGCCAATGACCTCGGCAGATTTAAATGCGGCATGTGCCACCAAAAGCGCCTGCGGGTCGGCGTTGCCAACATCCTCGGAAGCCTGAATCATAATGCGGCGAGCGATAAACTTGGGATCCTCCCCTGCATCGATCATGCGCGCGAGCCAATAGATCGTGGCATCGGGATCGCTGCCGCGCATAGATTTAATAAACGCACTGATAATGTCGTAGTGCATGTCACCGTTTTTGTCATACGAAAACCCACGACGTGGATTGGCGATCTTCACGTCATCCACGGTAATGGGATAGCGTTCCCCCGCCGCCGGCGCTGACGTTCCCTCGGTATCGGGACGCGTGACGGCAATCTCGCTCGCAAGCTCGAGCGTCGTGAGCGCCGAGCGAGCGTCGCCCGCAGCCAGCGTGCAGATGGTCTTAACCGTATCCTCATCGGCGTAGAATTTGCCGTTCAAACCCTGCGGCGCCTCGAGCGCACGCTCAATGAGTGTGGCGATATCCTCGTCTTTAAGATGTTCAAGCTCCACCACGCGACCGCGCGAGAGCAACGCCGAGTTGACCTCGAAGTACGGATTCTCCGTCGTAGCACCAATCATAATGACGGTACGGTTCTCAACTGCATGCAGCAGGGCATCCTGCTGTGACTTGGAGAAGCGGTGAATCTCATCGATGAATAGAATGGTGCGGCGGTCGTAGGTATTCAGGCGCGTCTTGGCCTCGTCAATCACGCGGCGCAAGTCCTTTACGGTGCCCGTCACGGCACTGACCTCGACAAACTCGCTCTTGGTATGGTTGGCGATAATATGGGCCAGCGTCGTTTTGCCCGTACCGGCCGGCCCGTACAGGATCACACTCGACAGCACGTCGTGCTCAATCGCGGCACGCAACCACGAGCCCTTACCGACGGCCTTTTGCTGGCCCACATACTCGTCGAGCGAATTGGGCCGCATGCGCACCGCAAGCGGCGCATTCTGAAAGGAACGCTCGCGCGTCGAAGCAGAAAAAAGGTCGTCCATAGCCATCCCGTGCGTCAATCAAAAACGTTTTCCACGAACAGTATACCGAATATATACGAACTACCGTTCGTTAATATAGGTACGGTGCGGAAACTTCAATCCCGGAAACAACTTGCTCGTAAGCTCGCAGAAATAGCCATCCGTCATGCTTGCAATGTAATCCACGACCGCCTGGTCCTTATCGTCCTGCCAGGCATAGGTGCGATCGTAGTAGGAAAGCTGCTGCTCAATGCGCAAAATGTGGTGTTTAAAGATATACGAAGACTCGTTGCCTTCGTTTATATCCCGCAGGCAACGGTCGTAGAGCTTTTCGAAGGCCTCACGCAGCTCCGATTCGGAGTCGCCCTCGATGCCGCCCTTGCTATAAATCTTCTCGTAGTTCTCGCGCTTGGCTCGGCGGATTTCCTCAAACAGGTCCTCGCTCATCTCGATGCGTGGCTTGCCATAGCTGTGCTCGACGATATCGATGGAGGCATGCGTAAGAATCCAACTGTTGTATGCTCCGCCCAGGTCATCGTCAAAGGCGTCGGTTGACAGCAGACCCGCCGCAATGGCGTCTTGGCGATCGCGCCCCACGTAGGCAAGGATATCCGAGATGCGAACCACACAGCCCTCGAGCGTCATGGGGCGCAGGTGCTCGATTGCGCTATAACCCGTGGCAATGCAATCCTCAACCGTCTGATCGAACTGGTCAAAAGAGCCCATGTCCGAAAGCTCAAACACACGTCGCTCGTACTCGCCGTTGTGACACAGAACGCCGTCGAGCGTCTGGAGCGACACGTTGCGGCCGTACAGCGCGTCGAGCACGCGGACCGACTGCACGTTATGGAAAAAATAACGACCCGTGCGCTTGTGATAGATATCGTTGAGGAATCGCTCACCGGCATGGCCAAAAGGCGTGTGGCCCAAGTCGTGGCCTAAGCCAATCGCCTCGATCAGATCGCAATTGAGCCCCAGGGCGCGACCGATATCGCGCGCAATGCGCGAGACGAGCTGCACGTGCAGACCGCGGCGCGACAGGTCATCATTGCTACGGAAGCTAAAGACCTGCGTTTTGCCTGCATAACGGGAGTATGCGGGCAGATGCAGAATCTTTTCGGTATCGCGCATGAAGGCCGGACGCATGAGCGTGCCCTCGTCTGCAGCCCGATCGACACGTCGGATGACCTGGCCGTCACCGCATCGGTAGGGATTAACGACACCCGAGGCGCGGTCGACGGCGATACGCTCGACCAGCTCGGGCGACAACGCCGCGGGAATGCGATCCATACGAGCCTTGATGGCGGCTGTCTGTTGATTGATTGCCATGGCATGCTCCTTAAAAAGGGCGCGCAAACGGTTACAACGTACTACCAACAACCTCGATTATGGCAAATATCGGCACCAAAAACGGCAGCAATGGCAAGGAGCGCGATTTTGCGATGAGACAGGTGACAGCAAGGGCAAGGAGCGAGGCAGCAAACGCAACGATGCCACCCAGGGGATCGAAGGTACAAAGGGCATAGAGCGCCTTGGCGTCCCCCATGCCAATGCCGGGAGCGTGACGAGCACGACGCGAGAGCGACTCAGTAAGCACAAGGGCAAGGTAGACGATGACCGCAAGACCGGCGTGGTCAAGCGCCGTGTTAATGCCCCTGTCGAGCCAAACGCCTGCAAACGCCGCCACGGCACACGCGCCAGCAAGCTCATTGGGAAAACGCCGCTCACGGGCATCAATCGCCGCGCCGGCAAAGATGCAAATCCAAAACGGGATATAGACCATCGAACACCTCCTTGGGCAGCAGCTCAAACGCAAAAACCACCACAAAGGCGCTGTTCCTTTGTGGTGGTTTAGATCGTGGTTATTTGGCGCCTTGCATGACCTCGTCGAGGGTAACGCTTACGGCGTGCTGCGTCGGCACCCAGTCGACCTTCAGGAACAGAGCAGCCACCGTAATGGGGATATAGCTGAACATAAAGATCGGGAAGGTAAACAGGTTGGTCACCAGACGCCACTTTTGCGCGCAGTGAATATGCTTGTACTCAAAGATGGTCGTGAGTAGCGCCAGGATAAAGAAGGTCTGGTACATCATCGCGAAGGTCATAATGAGCGAGGCGGCACAAGCCTGCATCTCGACCTCGGTGGCCAAGAAGCCGTGCGAAAGCCCGCCCACGATGAGGAAGGTAGCATTGGCGAGCATCGAGATCAGCGATAGCAGCATACCCGGAGCGATCGTCATAAACATGTCGTAGGCGGCAAAGCGATGATAGCGGAAGGTCGATTTGACGAGATGCTTACCGTAGGTAAAGAACACCTGGTAGAAGCCCTTGGTCCAACGCATACGCTGTTTCCAGGACGCCTTAAACGTCACGGGCTGTTCGTCAAAGAACTCCGCCGGCGCATAGCCAATACGAATGCCGTGAATGGCGCAGAACGTGGTGAACTGAATATCCTCGGTCAGCGTGTGGAACTGCCAACCGTGCATGCCCTCGATAACACTGGCGGAAATGAGGTAGCCCGAACCCGAGACGGCGCAAGACGTCTTGCAGATGTTGCGTGCGTTGTTGAGAAAGCGCGCCTCTCGCAGATACCAGGTGGCATTAGCCGCCGAGATCCACGAGCTGCCGAAGTTCTTGGAGTTGCGATAGCTCGTGACCACATGGAAGCCCTGGTCAAAGGCATCGTTCATCTTGGACACGTAATCGCGGGCGATGACGTTATCGGCATCGAAGATAAAGTAACCTTCAAACGTATCGGGATACTCGTTAAGGATGCGGTCGAAACCAAAGTCCATGACCCAGCTCTTACCCTTGCGGGCTAGATCGTTACGCTCATAAACGATGGCGCCCGCCTCGCGCGCGAGCTGCGCCGTGTTGTCGGTGCAGGCGTCGGCGACCACGAAGACCTCGATAAGCTCGGACGGATAGTCCTGATCCTTGATGGAGCGAACGAGGTTAGCGATCACGGCCTCCTCGTTATGCGCTGCAATAAAGAAGGCATACCGGTGGAGTTTTTTGGCCTTAGGAGGCGCGACCTCACCACGAAGAGCGCCAATGACAAAGAAAACCACCTGGTACAGAAAGCAGGCCGTGAGCAGCGTGACGACAATCTGGTTGAAGATCACGATGGGTGTGTTGGTTTGTAAAAAGGCGAGCATGCAGGCTCCCAGCAACGCGTTACGTAAACAACCGTATATCTTACCGCAGGCTTACCGAGTTCAAGAAACCACCTAATACGGGCTAGGCTTCGAGCAGACCGAGCTGCGGGACGATGTCATCGCCAGCGTCAGTGCGACCGAGCGAACGCGGGGCCAGATCATCCAGAACCGCGGAAAGGTCCCACGGCAGCTCGTCACGGCACTCGATGCGCTCCCCCGTCACGGGATGGTCGAATGCCACGCGCCAGGAATGAAGGAACTGCCTGGTCAGACGCTGATCGGCACGCGCATCGCACTTACCGTAGAGCGGATCGCCCACGCAGGCGTGGTTGATATGACGCATGTGCACGCGAATCTGATGCGTGCGGCCGGTAAACAGGTGACACTCGACAAGCGTGTAGCCGTCGTCAAAACGCGTGGAATCAAAGCGCTCGAGCACCTTGAAAGTCGTGATGGCCTGGCGCGCAAAGGGGTCATCAGAAACCGCCATCTTCACGCGGTCGCGCGTCGATCGGGCAATACCGGTGTTGATAGTGCCCTCGTCCATGGCAATGTGCCCGTGAACGAGCGTAATGTAGCGGCGGTCGAGCGTACGCGTACGGATGAGATTTTGAAGCGCGCGCTGGGTGTCGTCGTCTTTTGCCGCGAGCATAAGGCCCGAGGTATCGCGATCCAGGCGATGCACGATGCCGGGGCGGTCCTCACCCTGCACGGTGCCCAGATGGTCGATACCGCAGTGATAGACCAGAGCATTCGCAAGGGTTCCGCTCTCGTGGCCGTGGGCGGGATGGCACACCAAGCCGCGCTGCTTGGAGAGCACGATGAGGTAGTCGTCCTCATAGCGGATATCAAGGGGAATGGCCTCGGGAATCACGTCGGTCGGATCGTGCGGCTCGGGTAAGTCGACCGAGATACGGTCGCCGGAGCGCACAGCATATTTTTTTGATAGGCAGGTCTCGCCGTTGACGGCAACGGCACCGCCCTCGATCAAGTGCGCACAGGCAGAGCGCGTGGGGCAGCCATCGTTGGCGCCCAGATAGGCATCGAGACGCTGACCAGTAGCATCGTCGGCAACAAGAATATGGATGTCGGCCATTAACGCTCATTCCTTTCGCGAATCTTGCGGGCACGCTCCCCACGCTGCTTGGCTTTGCGCTTGGCGCGGGCCTCGTCACGGGCGTTGAGCTCGGCGGTCGCATCGACCTCACGGGCGGCAGGGCTCAAGAACATATAACCGATGAGCGCCAGCACGACGCCGAGCGTAATGCTGATATCGGCCACGTTAAAGACGGGGAAGTCGATGAAGGTGGTGGCAATAAAATCGGTCACGAAGCCAAAAGCCAGACGGTCGATCGCGTTGCCGATGGCGCCGCCCGCAACCATAGACATGCCCACAACCTCAAGACGAGCGAGCTGAGGCGCACGAACCAGGTACACCGCGATGGCAATGATGACGACAAGTGCCAGCACGGCAAACGCAATGCCATGGCCCTCGCCCAAGCTAAAGGCAGCTCCGATATTGCGGACAAACAGAAAGTCAATCACACCGGGGATAACAGTCATATGCAGAGCGTCGCCCACGGCACGAACCGCAAGCTTGGTCAGCTGGTCAACAAACAGCACGACCAACGCCACGCAACCAGCAACACCCAACCGCCAACGCAAAGTCGGCGTCATATCCCCAACACGACCCAAATCAATCCCCTACCCTCAAGAACATCGAATTCCGTTTAACGCAATTAACCATCTTATATTGCCACACGCAGAGCGCACGACATATTCGCTAACGCCAGATAAATAACCAGCATAAAAAGAAAGCGGCATTCCGAAAAACAGAATGCCGCTTTTATTCAGCGGAGCAAATGGGCCGAAGGCGTCCAAATTCTCCCTATAACTAAAATGCCGAGTTACCGTGCCTTAAAGGGCATTCGCGCAGCGCTTGCAGATATGCGCGTGGCCGTTGTACTCGCCGACGGTGGTGCGGTAGTTCCAGCAACGGTCGCAGCACTCGCCCTCGGCTGCCTCGATGGCAACGGAGAGCTCCTCGCCCTGAGTCAGCTCAACATCGGAGACGATGTAGAACTCGGCCAGGTCGACGGCCTTATCACCGGTCAGCAGCGCGTACATCTCGGCGGGAACGACCGCCTTGACGCGGACCTGCTGGCTCTTGGTGAAGGTACCGGCGGAGCGGGCATCCTCAAGTGCCTTGGTCACGACGCTACGGAGCTCGAGAGAAGCCTCGAGCACGCCCTCAAACTCGTTGGCCTCGTCGACCGTGATGGGCGACTTGTACCAATCGAGCAGCGCGGCGTACTTCTGGTGATCGACGCAGCCGGCAGGTGCATAGGCCATGGCCTCATCGACGGTGTAGGACAGGATCGGCTGCAGGTCGCGCATGAGCATCGAGAAGAGCTCGGCCAGCACGGTCTGGGCGCTGCGGCGCTCGAGCGAGCCGGGCTTGTCGCAGTACAGACGGTCCTTCAGGGCGTCGAGGTACACATTGGAGAGCTCGGTAACCACGAAGTCGTAGAGCGCACGGTAAGCACGCGGGAACTCGTAGCTGGCGTAGGCATCATCGACCTCGGCCTGGACCTGGGTCAGGCGGGCAACCATGAGCTTGTCGAGCGGCAGCAGGTCGGCGAAGGCGACGCCGTCGGTCTCGGGCTCAAACTGACCCTCGAGCTCGGAGAGCAGGAAGCGCAGCGTGTTGCGGAAACGACGGTAGGCATCGGACGTACGAGCAAGAATCTCGTGATCGATGGAGACGTCAGAGCTGGTATCGACGGAAGCAACCCACAGGCGAATGATGTCGGCGCCCATCTCGTCACAGACCTTATTGGGGTCGATGACGTTGCCGAGTGACTTGGACATCTTGCGGCCCTGGCCGTCGAGGGTAAAGCCCTGCGAGACGACCGCCTTGTACGGAGCGTGGCCGTTGGCGCCCACCGAGGTGAGCAGCGAGCTCTGGAACCAACCGCGGTGCTGGTCAGAACCCTCGAGGTAGACATCCGCCGGGTACTCCAGCTCGGGGCGGTACTCGCAGACGGCCTTCCAGGAGACGCCGGAATCCCACCACACGTCGAGGATGTCCTTATCGGCCTTGAGGTGATGGCCACCGCACTTGGGGCAGACGCAGGCCTCGTCCAGGTAGCTCTCGGGAGCAACGGTGAACCAGGCGTCGGAGCCCTTCTCGTGGAAGAGCTTGATGACGGCGTCGAGCGTGGCGTCGTTCATGACCTTCTCGCCGCAGTCGGCGCAGGTGTAGCTGGGGATAGGCACGCCCCAGTTGCGCTGGCGGCTGATGCACCAGTCGGGACGCTGCTCGACCATGGCACCGATGCGGTTGGCCGCGTGGGCCGGATACCACTTGACGTTCTCACGGACCTCCTTGCCAGCCTGCTCACGCAGACCCGTCTTGTCCATCGAGACAAACCACTGGTCGGTAGCACGGAAGAGCACCGGGTGCTTACAGCGCCAGCAGTGCGGGTAGCTGTGCGTGATTTTCTTCTCGAGGACCAGGGTGCCGCGCTCGCGCAGGAACTCGATGATGTGCGGGTTGGCCTCGTCGGTATCCATGCCGCTGAAGGGGCCACCGGTGCCAAACTCCTCACCGGTGTAGAACTTGCCGTCGTCATCGACCGGCATGCAGATGTCGGTGATGCCCTCCTTGAGGCAGGCAAAGTAGTCGTCAACGCCGTGGCCGGGCGAGTTGTGGACGATACCGGTACCGTCGTCGACACCGACGTAATCGGCCAGCAGCGCCACGCCCTCGACGCCGTCAAAGATCGGCTGCTTGTAGCGGATGTGGTGGAAGGTCTCGGCGGGAACCACATAGGGCTTGCCGTCGACCATGACCGGGGTGTACTCCCAGCCAAACTCCTCGCAGCACTTGGGAGCCAGGTCCTCGAGCATGACCTCGGCACGACCATCGTGCTCAACGGCGACGTAGGCGGCGCCGGGCTTAAGGGAAACGGCCTGGTCGGAGGGAATGGTCCACGGCGTGGTCGTCCAGATGATAAAGTCGACCGGGCCGTCGAAGTCCTCGAGGCCGGCGGGCTTGGAGGTCATCTCAAAGCGCACGAAGATGGACGGGCTCGTCTCGTCGGAGTACTCGATCTCGGCCTCGGCCAGCGCAGTGTGGCAGTGCTTGCACCAGTGAACCGGCTTGTGGCCGCGATAGATCATGCCCTTATCGAACATCGCCTTGAAAACCTCGATGTCGGCGGCGTCATGCTGGTGATAGAGCGTCAGGTAGGGGTTGTCCCAGTCGCCGAGCACGCCCAAGCGACGGAAACCGGCCTTCTGAAGCTCAATGTTCTCGACAGCGAACTCGTTGCAGAGCTCACGAATCTTGGCCGTGGGGGTCTGGTTGAACTTCTCGGTGCCGAGCTTCTCCTCGACCTTGTGCTCGATCGGCTGGCCGTGGCAGTCCCAACCGGGGACATAAGGGACCTCATAGCCCTGCATCATCCAGTAGCGGTTGATCATGTCCTTGGAGATCTTATTCATGGCGTGGCCGATGTGGATCGGACCGTTGGCGTACGGAGGGCCGTCGTGCAGCACGAACTTCTTGTGACCCTCGTTCTTCTTCAGAACCTGCTCGTAGACCTTGTTGTCCTGCCAGTCCTTGAGTCGCTTGGGCTCGGACTTGGAAAGACCGGCACGCATGGGAAAACCGGTTTTGGGCAGATTCATCGTCTGCTTGTACTCGTTTGCCACGGTACCCCTTTCATGTCGTGGGCGCGCACGCCCGTTGGGCACCAAAAAAGCGCCCGTCCCTGCAAGCTGGGACGAAGCGCCACAAAACGGGCCGTGTGCCCGCAAAAGCTCTTCGCTTAACCACCCAGCTTAGATGCCCTCGCCCGCATTACAGCGCGCTCGCATCCGTTACTCGGCTGGCCTGTATCGACGACCATCTCGGCGATGTCTACTAAGACGAACCTGCGCGGCACGTCCGTTGGGACCGCAGCTCCGGGGTGATTTTCATCGGTCGCATGCACGGGCTCTCAGCGCTCCCCGTTCTCTGTAGCACACGGACGGCCGACTACTCGTCCCCATCAACGCTTATGCGCTGTATGGTAGCACGGTCAACGCCGGCGAAAAACCCTCAACATCGGTTTCATACTTTAGAAATTTCTCACGGTCGCAAGCACTCACTTGGAGCAAAATACCTGAAAGCACTTTATCGAAGGAAAGAAGGTACCTATGCGCACAATTGGAATGAGCGACTATACCGTCGGCGAAGACTGCTTTGACGAGCTACCCGGCGCGCTGGCCGAGTACGGAGCGACCAAGGTCGCGATCATCGGTGGCAAGCGGGCACTGGCCGCAGCACTTCCAGGTATCGAAGCTGCGCTGGCAGGTACCGACGTCGAGATTCTGGAGACGCGCGTCTATGGCACCAACAGTACGCGTGCCAATATCGCCAAGGTCGTGAACTCCCCTGCCTGCCAGGAAGCTGACGTGCTTATCGCATGCGGCGGCGGCAAAGCGCTCGACACCGTCAAGACGGCGGCCATCGAGCTCAAGAAGATCGTCTTTACGGTACCGACGATCTGCTCCAACTGCTCGGCCGCGACCGCCATTGCCGTTGTCTACAACGACGACGGCTCTCTCGAGGGCTATTCGTACCCCAACCGCCCCGCGCACATCTTCATCAACCCCAAGATCATCGCCGAGGCTCCGGCGGAGTACTTCTGGGCGGGCGTGGGCGATGCCCTGTCCAAGCAGCCCGAGGTCGAGTACGCCACGAGCGCCGGCAACCTGGAGCACACCGCAGGTCTTGGCCTGGCGCTCGCACACACCTGCTCCGAGCCGCTGTTTACCTATGGTGTGCAGGGTCTTGAGGACGTTCGCCAGAACCTGTCGACCGAAGCCGTCAAGCAGATCGCGCTCGATATCGTGGTCAACACGGGCTATGTCTCGAACCTGACCAACCAAAACGATTACTACTACAACTCGAGCGTGGCGCATGCGTTCTACAACGCCACCTGCAGCATTCCGCGCGAGGGCACCTACCTGCATGGCGAGGTCGTGAGCCTGGGCGTGCTGGTGCTGTTTGCCTACACGGGCGATACCGAGAACCTTGAGCGCTACGCAGCCTTTAACAAGGAGATGGGGCTGCCCGTGACGCTTGAGCAGGTCGGGCTTTCCGAGTCCGATATCCCCGCCCTGTGCGAGTATGCGCACGCCACCAACGAGTGGAAGCAGGGAAACCCCGAGCCCTTCACCGACGAGAAATTCGCCGCCGCCATCAAGGCCGCCAACGCCTACGGCCACACGCTCTAGGACTGGCCCAAAACCACCACAAAGGGGACAGGCACCTTTCTGGTGGTTTTTTATTGCTCCAGCATTCAGTTCGTACTCGAACCCGATTCTTTACGAGAAAGGGTTCGGGTACGTTTTTTGTTTATCGGAAATTCTGCGGAAGGACTACTCGGAACGGTAAACAGAAACGAACAGAGGCAGGGTATCATCGTGGTGATGGTATCCTGCCTTTTGTTTTGCGGGATCAAGGTCGCTTTATGCGAACTTGATCGCCACTTATATGGCGCATTGATGGCAATTGCTTCGTACGTGCATACCGGGAGCCTGTACACCTCTGACAAGGCGTAACACACTAGACTTTGTTCCAAAGTCCGTGTGCTAAGGGGGCAGGCCCCTTAGAATTCCTGTGGAGTGTGTACGCACGTACGCAGGAAAACGGCAAAATTTCGCTATATCAGGGCGTTCTTTCATTGGAGAGTATGGTATACACGGCTTAGTTCAACAAATAAGAATTTATATATAAAGGAGAATATTGATGAAACTGTTTTTATGTTCTCACTTTTCAAGTGTAGGAAGTCTGATAAAGGAAGAAATTGAAAATAAAAAAGTCGCATTTATTCCAACAGCTTCGCTGCGTGAAGGCTACACCGGTTATGTCGGCTCGGCTCGAAAATTATTCAAAAAGTTGGGAGCAATCGTAACTGAAATTGATATTTCAACGGAGGCTTATTCAACGATACAGTCTCTTTTTGAAGATGCGGATGTGATCTATTTTACCGGCGGAAATTCTTTTTTCCTTATAGACCAGCTCCGTAAAACGGGAACGGATGAGCTGTTGAAGAAAGAATTGGAAAAGGGAAAACTGATGATTGGTGAATCGGCAGGTGCGATTGTATGCGCTCCAAGCATCCAATATATCGAGCAAATGGATGAAAAGCCGGAGGACTACTCACAAGAAGATGATTCAGGGCTTAATTTGATTGTTTTCTATGTTCTTCCGCATTTTCTTACAGCACCATTTAAGAAAGTTACCGAGAAAATAATGACTGAGTTTTCGGATTTGAATCTATGCCCAATTAACAACCGTCAGGGAATTGTAATTGATGGTGAAGGTTCAAAGGTAATTTGCAAAGACTAATTTGAAAATTCCAGTTTGCTGTACTCGTTCCTAGCAGGGCTAGGGGCAGGCACGCCCCAACAAGAAGCTGTCCCAAAGGGGCAAGAATGGGGACTGCGGACGATTTCTTGGACCGTTACGCGGCCCTTCCCAGCGCGGAGCGGAACTCGGCCGGCGTGCGGCCACCGAGCGCATCGCTGCGCCTCTCCGTATTGTATCGACCGATCCAGCCCCCGAGCTCCTCGATGAAGCGGGCGGGGGTCCAGTCCGACCAGTCCCTGCCGTGCCAGAACTCCTTCTTGAGCAGGCCGAAGAAGCCCTCCATCGCCGCGTTGTCCGGGCTTCAGCCCTTGGCGGACTGAATTGGCTACACTGATGTGGACAGTTCCAGGAGGGGCGCAAGAGACGGGAAGGCCGTGTGCGCGTTCCTGCGCGAGGGCCGCGGGGAGGGGCTGCCTGGGTACAGCGCCTGTCAACTCGGTCTACGTCTTTGATGACCGGGTCGTACTCAATATCAACTTCACGGATGATGCCAAAACGGTCACCCGTGAGGAAGTGTTGGGTTCGAGTGCTATGGACAATGTTCCAGCATGCTGGGATCGAATTCGCTTGCCGGGATCACGCGGTAGCCGTGGCGCAGGAGCAGGTCAACGAAGACACCGTTACCCGTTGTGAGCGTGCCGCTGAAGGATCCGTCGTAGATATGGCCCACGCCGCACGACGGACTGCGATCCTGCAAAATGCACGCAGCAATCTCGGACGGGCCGCCCGCCTGTTCGCACATATCGAGCGCACGTTGGGCACCCAGGCGAAACTCGCGATCGACCGAAATGCCCTCGCAGGTACGGACCTCGCCGTTCACAATCTCGGACGGCTTGCGCGGCGTGGGCAGGCCGCCAAAGACCTCAGGGCACACCAAGAGTACCTCGGTCCCCGTGCATTCGCACGCTTCGACCAGCTCGCGATGGTAGTTATCGAGCCCGTTATACTTGCAGCTCTCGCCCATCAAGCAGGCACTTACCACGATTTTCATATTCAACTCTCCCCACGCAAAACACCCCATTTGAGATGGACACTCAAATGGGGCGATAGACACTGCGCAACCAGTATTACTGCTGCTTTGGCATCAGCGGATTCTCGCGCGTGAGGAGATTCATGAACTCCTCGCCCGTGATCGTCTCCTTCTTGTACAGATAACGAGCCAGCTCATGGAGCTTAAACTTGTTCTCCTTGAGGATCTGCAGAGCGCGGTCGTGCGCATCCTCGATCAGCTTGGCGACGATCGCGTCCACGCGTTCGGCCGTACCGGGGGCGCAGGTGAGCGACGTATCCTGGTTGAGGTACGCATTCTGAACGGTACCAAGCGCCATCATGCCAAACTCATCGGACATGCCAAAGCGCGTCACCATGTTGCGGGCGAGCTTGGTGGCCTGCTCGATATCGTTGGCGGCACCGGTCGTCATCTCGCCAAAGATAAGCTCCTCGGCTGCACGGCCACCGCAATAGACAGCGAGCTTGTCCAGGACTTCCTGGCGCGTGGTCAGGAAGCGCTCATCCTCCTCGACCTGCATGGTGTAGCCCAGAGCACCGCTCGTACGCGGCACGATGGTGATCTTGGTAACCGGCGCAGAACCCTTCTGGCGGGCGGCAACGATGGCATGGCCGATCTCGTGATAGGACACGACCTGTTTCTCGTGGTCGGACAGAACCGTGGACTTACGCTGCTGGCCGGCGATGACGACCTCCACCGACTCCTCAAAGTCATCCTGAGTCGCGCGCTTGCGACCCTCGCGGACGGCACGCAGCGCGCCCTCGTTGATGATGTTGGCCAGGTCGGCGCCCGAGGCACCGGGCGTGGCGCGGGCAATCGCGGTCAGGTCGATCGGCGGCTCCGTCTTCACGCTCTTTGCATGCAGCTCGAGGATGTTCTTACGTCCGGTCAGGTCGGGCAGCTCAACGGGGATGCGACGGTCAAAACGACCGGGGCGCAGCAGGGCCGGGTCAAGGCTGTCGGGACGGTTGGTAGCAGCAAGAACGACGATACCCTTGTGGTTATCGAAGCCGTCCATCTCGGTCAACAGCTGGTTGAGCGTCTGTTCGCGCTCGTCGTTGCCACTAAAGCCGCCGCCATCGCGCTTCTTACCGATGGTATCGATCTCGTCGATAAACACGATGCACGGGGCCTTTTCCTTGGCCTGCTTAAACAGATCGCGAACCTTAGCGGCGCCGCGGCCAACGAACATCTCAACAAACTCAGAACCAGAAATACTAAAGAACGGCACGCCCGCCTCGCCGGCCACAGCCTTGGCGAGCAGGGTTTTACCGGTACCCGGAGGGCCGACAAGGAGAGCGCCGCGTGGCAGTTTGGCGCCGATCTCCTCGTAGCGCTGCGGCTTCTCCAGAAAGTCGACGACCTCCTTGAGGGACTCCTTGGCCTCTTCCTGGCCGGCGACATCCTTAAAGGTCACGCCCACGTCCTTGGAGGCGATCACGCGCGCGCCGGACTTGCCCAGTCCACCGCCGCCAAAACCACCGCCGCCAAAGTTCATCGACGGACCGTCATCACCCATGGCCTTCTTCATGCGTCGGTTGAGCCACCAGCCAATCAGGAAGAAAATCGCCATGGGAAGAATGAGGGTGAGCAGGTAGTAGGTCATCAAACCCGAGTTCTTGTCGGGAACGACCGATTCCAGGGACGCACCGGATTCAAGCACGCGATCGGTAAAACCCGCATCATTCGGCAAACCGGTCGTCTTGTAGGCGATGTTCTCGTCCTCGCCCTTCTTGGTGTAATAAATCGTGTAATCGTCCGTGTTGTACTCGACCTTGTTGACGCTCTTCTTATCGAGCGCTTTGACAAACGTCGAGTAATCGGTCTTCGTAATCTGCTGCGTGTGACCGATGTTGGGGAACAGAACGGTCGAGAGCACGAGGTAGACGACGAAGGCGATGAGCACGTAGAGGATCATATTCCGTCTACGTTTGTTGTCATCCATCTCCATCTGCTTGAACTCCATCTACTGGGGTTGATAATGGTTTCTAGAATACCCAACCCGAGCGACGATAAACCGACGCCGGGCACGAAAGGACAGAGATGGCATCACTGGAAGTCGGCAAGGTTCAAATCTATACGGGCGACGGCAAGGGCAAGACGACGGCTGCGCTGGGGCTCGCGCTGCGCGCCACGGGCTATGGACTTAACGTACTCATGCTTCAGTTTGCCAAGAAGCTGCACTGCGCCGAACATGACGCAGCGCCTCGATTGGGGCTACGCATCGTACAAGCCGACCGCGACACGCCCGAGGCTTGCGCCGCGCAGATCATGGAGCTCGCACGCGAGCAGATATCACAGGTCGACGTTCTGATTTTGGACGAACTCGGCGAGGCCATGCGCCGAGGCTTTGTGACGCGCGATGATGTCGAGGCGCTCATTGCGACAAAGCCCGCCACCACAGAGCTCGTACTCACCGGCCGCGATCTTCTCCCGCTCGCCGATCTAGCGGACCTGGTCACCGAAATGCGCCCCGTAAAACACTACTTCGACGAAGGCCTCCTAGCCCGCCAAGGCATCGAATACTAAATGATCCGAAGGGGACGGAGGAAAACGGATCATTTTGCCTTATCGCCAGGTCAATGATCCGTTTTCCTCCGTCCCCTACGGATCATTAGGCGGTGGCGCGGCCGAGCCAGTTGCCGCTGTGGTGGTAGATGGTAAACATCGTGGCCGTGATGAGCCAGGTTACGGGGTAAACCAGCAGCAGATGCTCAAGCGACGGATCGAACGGCATAATCGCAAACACCCAGATCACCCTGAGCACGACGGTGCCAAAAATCGTGAGCATCATAGGCTGGAAGCTCACGCCAGCGCCGCGGATGGAGCCGGACGCGTTTTCGATAATCGAGAAGATCGCGTAGAACGGCGCGATGAAATGAAGAATCGTCGTGGTGTAGGCCGAAATCGAAGCATCGTCGACAAACAGACGCGACAACGGACCCGAGAACACCAGTAGCACGGCAGACAGGCCACCAATGAGCATAAACGACAGCACAAGCGACGTATGGTAGCCCTTGCGCATGCGCTCGTAGTTGCGCGCGCCAAAGTTCTGTGCCGAGAACGTGGTGATCGAAACGCCAAGCGCCTCGGTAACCATCCAGACAATGCCATCCAAACGGCCCGAAAGACCCCACGCCGTGGTGACATCGGCACCAAACGAGTTGACCGACACCTGAATCAAAACGTTGGAAATCGAATACGCAGCAGACTGAAAGCCAAGCGGCAGACCACACGAGATCATGCTCTTACAAATGCCAGGATCAATGCAGAGTTTGGACAGTGAAAGCCGCCACGCACCCGGAGCGTGCATCATACGAATCACGATCATCGTGGCGTTGGAGCAAATGGTCAGCGCCACCGCGATGCCGCAGCCCAGAGCCTCCATATGAAGCACGGCAACGAAGATGACATCCAGCACCGCATTAACAAGGCAGCCGGAAGCAATGATCACAGCAGGACCGCGTGTGTCGCCCACGGCGCGCAGCAGCGCCGTTCCCATATTGAGCAGCAGCGCCGCAACCATGGCGGCAAAATAGCAACGAGCATAGGCCACGCCCTCGGCCAATAGTTCATGCGGCGTGTTCATAAGTACCAGCATGGGCTCAACGAACACTATGCCAAGAATCGAGAAAACGATACCGCCCACCAGCGCGAGCGTCATGGCCGTATGGACCGAACGACTCAATCGCTCATCATCGTGCTGACCAAAATACTGACCGGTAATGACCGCGCAGCCAGCGCCAACGCCAACGCAAAAGCCGATGCAGAGCTCGGTGAGCACCATCGTGGCCTGAATGCCACCCAGCGCGAGCTTGCCGCCAAACTGACCGACGATATAGGTACCGATAAGCGTGTAAGCCTGCTGAAAAAACGAGCTAAAGAAGATAGGGACGCACAGCGAAAGCAGTTGCTGCCAAATGACACCCTGCGTCACATCGATAGCCGTAGATTTCTTAGCCACACGCCCTCCCCAACAGCGTACATCAAACAACAAAACGGCAATTTAAGACCAAAGCCAATACCAGCTTAGCACCGACCGGTATCGGCCGAAACGCCCCGAACCAGAGCCCAGTGCGAAATAATTGCCTAGTGATACAGCCCCGGCTGGTAGTGGTACTCGTTGCTCACATGCGGGCACAGCTGCCAAAAGGCGACAGCACTTGCCGCGGCCACGTTAAGCGAATCGACCCCGTGCGCCATCGGAATACGCACGGCGCGGTCGCAGCCCGCAATGGTCTTGGCGCCCAAGCCAGCACCCTCGGTGCCCATAAAGATTGCCAGGCGGTCAATCTCCTGCAGCGCGGGATCGTCCAGCGACACCGAATCATCCGTCAACGCCATAGCGGCACACGAAAAGCCGGCATCGTGTAGCGCCGCCAGCCCATCATGCGGCCATACGCGCGCTTCGCTGCCAATGCGTGTCCAGGGCACCTGGAACACCGTGCCCATGCTCACGCGGGCAGAACGACGATACAGCGGATCACAACACGTAGGACTGACCAAAATGCCGTCGACGTTGAGCGCGGCCGCCGAGCGGAATATTGCGCCCACATTGGTATGGTCGACAATGCCCTCGAGCACGCACACGCGCACCGGGCGCTCCCCCGCCGCCTCGACGACGCCGCCCAAGAACTCATCAACCGGAATCTGTCGCGGGCGACGAAATGCCGCGAGCGCACCGCGCGTCACGTTAAAACCCGTCAGCCGCTCCATAAGCTCCATCGAGGCAACGAACACGGGAACCGGACCCGCGCCCTCGCGTACCGCCAGGCGCTCAAACAGCGGCATCATCTGGTCGAGCCAGCGCTCGCCCAAAAGAAAGCTCACCGGCTCGTATCCGGCGCGAACCGCACGTTCGATGACCTTGGCACTCTCGGCGATAAAAATGCCCTTCTGCGGCTCCAGCACGCAGCGCAGCTCACGCTCGGTCAGTCGCACGTAGGCATCAAGCCGCTCGTCCTCGAGCGAATCGATTCGCAGCAACTCAACGGCATCAGTCATAGCAGCCAGCCCGCACCTTTCTTTACAGCGCATCTATACCAAACGAGGCGACGCTAAGCGCCGCCCCATGCATTCAAACAATCCGATGATACCGTTCACGCCGGACGATTTACGCCTCAACGCGACGATACGTTACGAACTCATAATCGACACCCTCGTCGTCCTCGCCCGAGGCAATCGTGGCAACACCGCCACGCCGCGCAATCTCCCACGCGGGATCGGCATCCAGATCGGGAAAATACGTATCCACGTCATGCACGCAATGGTTATGCGTAACCTCGGCCTCGGCGCAATACGGCAAAAACTGCCGATACACCTCGCCGCCACCGATCACCCACGCAACGGGCTCATCGGCTACCGCGGCGAGCGCTTCGTCGATGCTATGCACCACGTCGACGCCCATGGGAGCAAAGTCCCCATCGCGCGTGAGCACGATATTGCGTCGATTCTTAAGCGGGCGCCCGCCGGGAAAACTCAGCAGCGTCTTGCGTCCCATAATGACCGGACAGCCTTTGGTGCACGCCACAAAATGGCGCATATCGGAGCGATTGGACACCACCATGTCGCCCTCGCAACCAATGCCCCAGTCGTCACACACGGCGACAATGGCAGAAAGCTTACACGTCATGCGCGTCACCTACACCGCAATGGGGATGTTCTTGACCTGAGGGCCGTGCTCATAGCCCTCGACGATCAGATCATCGGTCGTAAACGCATAGAAGTCATGCACATCGGGGTTGAGCGTTACCTTGGGCGCAGCAAACTGCGGACGCTCAATAAGCTCGCGAACGATATCGACATGACGGTCGTAAATGTGGGCATCGGCAATCACATGCAGCAGCTCGCCGGGAATCATATCGACCGACTGCGCGACCATCATCAGCAAAATGGCGTACTGGCACACATTCCAGTTGTTCGCAGCCAAAATATCCTGGCTGCGCTGGTTGAGAATCATGTTGAGCGTCGGTTTGTCATCCTGCGGGCGCTGCGTGACGTTATAGGTCACGCTGTAGGCGCACGGATACAGGTGCATCTCGGACAGGTCGCTAAACACGTAGGTATTCGTCATAATGCGACGGCTATACGGCGTGTGTTTGAGGTCGTACAGCACGCGGTCCATCTGGTCGAAATCGCCCTCGGCGTAATGGCTCTTCTGACCAATCTGGTACCCGTAGGCCTTGCCGATGGAGCCGGTCTCGTCGGCCCACTCATCCCAAATATGGCTGTTGAGGTCATGCACGTTATTGGACTTCTTTTGATAAATCCACAGGATCTCATCCATGGCAGATTTGAGGGCCGTACGACGCAGGGTGAGCGCCGGGAACTCCTCGCGCAGGTCGTAGCGTGCCGTAACGCCAAAGTTTTTAATCGTATAGGCAGGGGTGCCGTCCTCCCACACCGGGCGGACCTTTTGGCCCTCGGTCGTGGTGCCATGGTACAAGATATCGCGGCACATGGTTACAAACTGTTGATCAGCTTTGCTCATTGACCCTCCTGTCAGTCGCCTATAGGCTATTTTTTATTCTAGCCCAGGCGCGCGAGTGTCGGATTGGACACTTGGGCCGGCACACGCAATGCACGGCAGCACCGCACCGCACCGCCTACGCCAACGAAACACCTTTGCTTTTTCTGACATATGCCAATAGTTCCTTGCTCTGCGGCGCACACGCGTTATTCTATTGTTGACATATGTCAGATATGGAGAGTGTATGGCAGGAAGACGTGAAAAATTGCGCCGCGTCGGGATCATCCCCGAATATCGCGGTTTTACCCCCGATGGCCTTGCCAGCGGAGAGGCCATCGACATGACGGTCGACGAACTCGAGGTCCTGCGGCTATGCGACCTGGAAGGCCTCAATCAGGAGGCCGTCGCAAAGCACATGGGCATCGCGCGCGCCACGGTGGCGGCAATTTGCAGCCGAGCGCATCGCAAGGTGGCAAATGCGCTGGTCAATGGTCGGGCGCTCATCATCGAGGGCGGCAATATCGCGTACTCCCCCATCACCACAACGACGGCCGTATGGCCAGCAAAGGAGATCGGCACCATGAGAGTGGCAACCACGTATGACAACGGCAACATCTTTATGCACTTTGGCCGCAGCGAGCAGTTCAAGATCTACGACATTCAGGACGGCAAGGTGCTCAGCGAGCAGGTCGTGGGCACCGGCGGCACCGGCCACGGTGCCCTTGCGGGCCTGCTCGCCAACGGCGGCGTGGACACGCTCATCTGCGGCGGCATCGGCGGTGGCGCTATCAACGCGCTTGCCCAAGCCGGCATCACGGTATACGCGGGTGCCCAAGGCAGCTGCGACGCTTGCGTCGAGGCCCTTATCGCCGGCACGCTCGCACAGAACGGCGAGGCCACGTGCGGCTGCCACGGCCACGACCACGAGCACACTCACGAGCATGGCGATTCCTGCGGCTGCCACGGCCATCACGAGCACGAGGGCCACGAGGGCTGCGGCTGCCACTAACGGCACGGCACCGCGAGCTCGGGGCGCGACGCCAAACGCAACCCAACAAACAAAGCCAACAGCAAAGGCCACCCGGTAGCTTCCGAGCGGCCTTTGCCATATCAAGATGGAATTACAGCTCTATTTCTTATTGCGCATCTGCGCTTCCATCTGGCGCAGCAGCTCCATATCGGACTTGGGACCGCCCATTCCCAAGCCGCCCATGCCGCCCAGACCCATAGCATCCAGGCCGGGGATATTGGGCATGCGCATCTTCTTGCCCTTCTTACCCTTTTTGCCCTTTTTGCCGCCGGCCTGTGCCTGATTGGCCATCGTGCGCATGCGGCCCATCATCTTATTCATCTCGCCCCACTGCTTCATAAGGCCGTTGACCTCGGTGGGGGTTACGCCGGCTCCCTTAGCAATGCGGGCGCGGCGCTGGCCGTTGATGATGGAGGGGCGCAGGCGTTCCTCCTTGGTCATCGACATAATGATGGCCTCGTTCTTGTCGAAGATGCCCTCGTCCAGGTTGCCGCCCATCTGGTTGAGCGCGCGCTGGCCACCGGGGAGCATGCCGAGAATGCCCTTCATGCCGCCCATCTTCTTAACGGCTTTCATCTGGTCGAGCATGTCGTTCATGGTAAAGCCCTCGCGCAGCATGCGCTCGGCGGCCTCGAGCTGCTCGGCATCGGCGGCCTCCTGGGCCTTCTCGATGATGCCGACGACGTCGCCCATGCCCAAGATTCGCTTGGCCATACGGTCGGGGTAGAACGGCTCCAGCGAATCGGGCTTCTCGCCCATGCTCACGAACTTGATGGGCTTGCCGGTCACCTGGCGCACGGAAAGCGCGCCGCCACCACGGGCATCGCCGTCGAGCTTGGAGATGATCACGCCGTCAAAGTCGGTGCGCTCGGCGAAGGTCGAGACGACGTTGACGATATCCTGGCCGGTCATGGCATCGACGACCATCAGCACCTGATCGGGCTTGACGGCCTTCTTGATGTCCACGGCTTCCTGCATCATCTGCTCGTCGATCTGCAAACGACCGGCGGTATCGACGATGACCACGTCACGCAGGTGATCGACGGCCTCCTGAATAGCGCCCTTGGCGATGTCGACCGGGTGTGCACCGTCGCCACGGAAGACCGGCACGCCGATCTCTCCGCCAAGCGTGGCTAGCTGGTCGGCTGCAGCGGGACGGTAGACGTCGCACGCGGCGAGCAGCGGCGAGCGGCCCTGCTTCTTGAGCAGGTAGGCCAGCTTTACGGCCGCCGTGGTCTTACCGGAGCCCTGCAGGCCCACGAGCATGATGACGTTGGGGATACGGTTGCTAAAGACGAGCTTACTCTCGGTGGAGCCGAGCATCTCGGTGAGCTCGTCGAGCACGATCTTGACGACGTTTTGCGCCGGCGACAGCGACTCCATGACCTCTGCGGTCATGCAGCGCTCCTTGGTCTTGGCGACGAACTCCTTGACAACCTTAAAGTTGACGTCGGCTTCGAGCAGCGCCATGCGAATATCGCGCATGGCCGAGGTGATGTCGGCCTCGGTCAGCTTACCCTTGCCGCGCAGGCGGTCAAATGTGTCGTTGAGGCGATCGCTCAGAGAATCAAACACTAGTCACTCCTTAATTGGACTCGCCCACCAGGGCGCGGCAGAAATCTTTGGCGTTAAACTCCTGCAGGTCATCGACCTGCTCGCCCACGCCGATGCGAAGGATCGGGAGCTTGAGCTTCTCGGCCACGGCCATGGCGATGCCGCCCTTAGCCGTGCCGTCGAGCTTTGTCATGATAATACCGTCCAGGCCAAGCGCCTCATTAAACTCGAGCGCCTGGTTCAGGCCGTTTTGGCCCGTTGCGGCATCGATCACGAGGACGACCGAGACGGGCATGGGGCCGGCGGCCATATTGGTGGCGCGCTTACGCGTCACGTTGACCACCTTGGCAAGCTCGCGCATGAGCTCGGGGCTCGTGTGCAGACGGCCAGCAGTATCGATAAGCACCAGGTCGCTGCCGCGCTTGTCGGCCTCGTCGAGCACGTCGTAGCAAACGCTTGCCGGGTCGGAGCCGCGGTCGCGCTTGATGACGGGGACGCCGGCGCGCTGGCCCCACACATCGAGCTGCTCGATGGCGGCGGCGCGGAAGGTATCGGCCGAGCCGATCATGACATTCTTGCCGCGGGCAGCCATGGCGCTCGCGATCTTGCCGACCGTCGTAGTTTTGCCGGCACCATTAATGCCCACAAACAGCACGCAGCTCGGCGTGTCGGCGAACGGATCGCGCTCGGCGGGCACAAAATGCTGCTCGAGCTGCTCAGCCAGGGCGCGACGGAGCTGCGGGGCGGTCTTGAGGTTCTTCTTGGCTGCGGCATCGCGCAGGTCATCGGAGACCTGAATGGCGACCTCGGCACCCATGTCACCCATAACGAGGGTGTCCTCAAGGTCCTCCCAAAAGTCCTCGTCGACCTCGCCGCCAAAGTAGAAGACCTCGTTGAGGGCCTCGCGGCTGCGCTCAAGTCCGCGCGAGAGAGCGTCAAAGAATCCCATTATGCATTCACGACCTTTCCGGTTTCGCGATCGAGTTTTTGCGAGACGACGCGGCTGACGCCGTCGGCTTGCATCGAGACGCCATAGAGAACGTCAGCGTCCTCCATAGTACGGCGCTGATGCGAAATGACCAAGAGCTGCGTATCGGAACGCAACACGTCGAGCGCGCCGATGAGCTTGGACAGGTTGGCGTCGTCGAGCGCGGCCTCGACCTCGTCCAGCACATAGAACGGCACCGTGCGCGTGCGATACACGGCAAAGAGCAGGGCGAGCGCCGTCAGGCTCTTCTCGCCACCCGACATGAGCATCATCTTGGTGATGCGCTTGCCGCGCGGCTGCGCCACGACCTCGATACCCGTCTCGGCCGGATGCTCGGGATCGGTCATCTCCAGATGAGCCTGGCCACCCGGGAACAGCATAGCGAAGATCTCGCGGAAGTTCGCGTCGACCTTCTCAAACGTCACAAGGAACGCCTTGCGCATCTTGCGATCAATAGCCACCGTGATCTTGGTGAGCGCCTTACGCGCGCTCTCCAGATCGGCCAGCTGCTCCTCGATGTAGTCAGCGCGGCGCTTGAGCTGCTCGTATTCCTCCATGGCAACTTGGTTCACGGGACCAAGGTTGTTGATCTGGCGCACAAGCTGGTTGAGCTCGCGCTCGGCGGCATCGCGGTCCGTGGGCGCAGGAAGCATAAGCGCTTCCTCGAGTACCGTGTTGCCATCGGCGGTAATGGCCTTAATGGCGGCCTCTACCTGCACCTCGAGCTTGCCACGCGCGACCTTAAACTCGTTTTGCGTGGCGGTGGCGGTATCGACCTTCTCCTTAGCGCGGGCAACCTCTGCCTTGGCATCCTCGATGGTCTTCTTGAGCGAAGCGGAGTCCGCCTCCTCCAGAGAGGCCTGGTCACGCAGACGCGCTGCCCAATCCGACGCGCGCTCCAGCAGGGCCGAATAGCGCTCGTGCATGGGATCGACGCGCAGGCGCAGCAGCTCGAGTGAGCGCGAGGCCTGGCGTGTTCCGCGGATACGGCGGTCGATGCCCTCCAGGCGATGCTCCAGATCGGGTACTCGGCCTTTCAGAGAACGAAGGCGCTCGCTCGTCTGGGCCAGGCGGACCTTGGCATCGGCGAGCTTGCCGGCGGCCTCGGAATCGTCACGGCGAACGCGGTCGAGTTCGTCGTTGGCTTCGGCAATCTGAAGGCCAAGATCGCTTGCCTGCGCTCGGGCCTCGTCACGCGAGCGGGTGAGCTCGTCCACGCGCGGGCGCGCAGCGCGAACGGCCTCGGCGGCCTGCTCGCGGCGCTTGGAGATGCGCACGCGCTCGACCTCGGCGTTGTTGGCGCTTTGCTCCAGGCGGCCAATCTCGGAGAGCAGCGAGCGGCGCTCGCCCTCAAGACGGGCGATCTCGCCGGCGGCATCGCCCTCAGCGGCACGCGCCTCTTCGACGGCCGCATTGGCCTCGACGACCTGATCCGACACATGCTCAAACACAGCAGCCAGATCGGGTTCCAGGCCCTCGAGCTCACGGATGCGACGCTTGCGCTCCAAAGCACCCGAAGCCTCGCCGGCGTCGAGCCCCACACGCACCAGGCCGCCGCAGGCGACGCGGGCGCCATCGGGGGTCACGTAAGTCACGCCGTCAACGACAGGCGCGGCCAGCGCAGCCGCCAAGTCGTCGACAACGTAATAGCCGCCGAGAAGGGCCTCGACAACCGGGCCATAGCCGGCGCGTACGGACAGGCGATCGACCAGGCGGGAACCGGCAGCGGCCTTAGCGGCAGCAGAGGCGCTCACACCGCGCGCGACCAGCAGCGCCTCGCCCGAGGCCTTCTTCTGGTCCAGAGCGGCACGACCGGCACGCTCAAGCGCGGACGCATCGTCGAACAGCAGCGCATCGATATCGCCGGCGAGCAATTGCTCAACCAGGCCCTCAAGCTCACGCGGGGCCTCGAGCACGTCGCCCAGACGACCCGAGACATCGTCGCCCAGCGCACCCATCAGACGGCTCACCAGCGGCGAGCTGTCAGCCATGCGGGCATCGAGCTTCTTTTGGCTGGCAAGCTCCGAGCGCACCTCGGACAGTTTGTTGCGCGCCTCGCTCTCGCGGGCACGCAGGTCCTTAAGGGCTGCACGGGCGACCTCGGTAGCCTCGCGAGCATCAATCTGGGCTTGACGGGCCTGATCAAGTGCACTGTCGAGCTCCTCGGCGCGGTCGCGACGGCTCTCGAGTGAGGCCGTGACTTCCTCGAGCTGCTCGTCGATCTGCTCCAGGCGTGAGGCGTACATGTTGTCCTCGACCTCGGCGTTGCTCAGCGAGTCCTTCACCTTGGCGAGTTCGAGCGCCGCGTTATCGGCCACACGCTGCACATCGCGTTGCTCACGCGCAAGCTGCGAAATCTGATTGTCGAGCGCCACGCGCCGCTCGTGGAGCTGAGCGGCGGCAGGACCAGCGGCGTCAACGTCCTCCTGGGCCTGCATGTGCGCGCCGGTCACTTCCTCAAGCTGCGCACGCGCGTCCTCGAGCTCCTCTACCACGCGACGACGCTGATGCTCGGAGCTCGAGATCTGGCCGCGCATGTCGGACAGGCGCGACACCATGTTGTGGCCCTTTTCCTCGAGCAGGCGCATATCGGAGTTAATGCGGCCGACCACGTCTTGCATATGGCGGCGCTGCTCGCCCAGATCGCCCACAAACAGGCCCTTTTCCTCGAGCATGACCTGGAGCTTCTCGAGCTCGCGTTCCTTTTCGCCCAAGCGGTACTGCGCAAGCTCCAGCTCGGCGGCACCTTCCTTGGAGCGGCTCTCCAAGTCGTTCCACTGCGACTGCAGCGAACGCAGCTCGTCGACGGCTAGCATCTGCGTAAGCTCGTTCGCGCGCGAGGACAGCTCTTTGTACTTGCGCGCACGATCGACCTGACGCTCCAGCGGTCGCAGCTGACGGGCGATTTCCTTATTGATGTCGCGGGCACGCGTCAGGTGCTCGTCCATCGACTTAATCTTTTTGAGCGCACGCTCCTTGCGGCGTTTGTGCTTGGAAATGCCGGCGGCCTCCTCGATGAGGGCGCGGCGCTCCTCGGGGCGGCTCTGCAAAATGGCGTCGAGCTTGCCCTGGCTGATGATGGAATGCGTATCCTTGCCCAAGCCCGAATCGTGCAGGATGTCCTGAATGTCCATCAGGCGGCACGGACTCGAGTTGATGAGGTACTCGCTTTCGCCCGAGCGATACATACGACGGGTGATGGCGACCTCGTCAAAGTCGACGGGCAGCATATGGTCCGAGTTATCGAGCACCAGCGTGACCTCGGCGACACCCACCGGCTTGCGCGCTGACGAGCCCGAGAAGATGACATCCTCCATGGCCTGGCCGCGCAGCTGCTTGGCGCTCTGCTCGCCCAGGACCCACAGAATCGAGTCAGAGATGTTCGATTTTCCCGAGCCGTTGGGACCGACGATGACGGTCAGGCCCGGCTCAAACGTCATATGGGCGCGGTCGGCAAACGACTTGAACCCTTTGAGCGTGAGGGACTTGAGATACACGGTTCCTCGCTTAAACAGGCTTCTTGTTGAGAATCACGCCGTTGGTGGTGTAGCCCATGCGGTCAAGTGCCTCGAGTGCAGCGGCTCCCTCGGCTTCCTTCTTTGAGGAGCCGGAGCCGCGACCCTGGCGAATACCATCGATCAACACCACGGCGGTAAAGGTGGGCGCATGCGCAGGGCCCTCGGAGCCGACCAGCTTGTACGCGGGAGGCTCGTGGCCGTCGGCCTGCACGCACTCCTGCAAATACGACTTGGGGTTCGCAGGGTGCTCGGCACGCTCGGATGCCAAATGTGGCTTAAGCGTACGGTGGATAAACTCCGCCGCGGCATCCCAGCCGGCGTCCAGATACAGCGCGCCCACGAGCGACTCGTAGACGTTCTCGAGCGCCGAGTGCAGGCCGCGCGCGCCGGTACCGGTCTCGGAGGCACCAAAGATGATGATGTCATCGATACCCAGCTCGTGCGACACCTCGGACAGCGTGGCGCCCGAGACAAGGGACACCTTCAGGCGCGTGAGCTTGCCCTCGTCAAACTCCGGATAGGACACAAACAGGGAGCGTGCAACAACGGCGCCCAAAATGGAATCACCCAAGAACTCAAGGCGCTCGTAGCTTGCCGAGACTGGCTGGCCTTCGACGGCCGAAGGATGCGTAAGGGCCGCGCGCAGCAGCACCTTGTCATTGAACTCGTGGCCCAGAATCTCCTGGGCGCGCGTAAGTCGTTCGGATAAAGCCAAGACCTAAGCCTCCCTGGCGTTTTCGATCGCGTCGACGGCGTCGGCGACAGAGTTGAGCGAGAGCAGGGTCTCGTCATCGATCTCGAGATTGAACTCGTCCTCGATAGCCGTAACCAGTTGCAGGCGCTCGAGCGAGTTGGCATCGAGGTCGTCAAAGGTGGTCTCATCGCTAATTTCGGCAACATCGACGCCCAGAACGTCAGCAGCGACCTCGGCGATCTTGTCGAAGATTTCGGAGCGGTCCATAGCGCTTCCTCTCATAGTGCATGAATACCAAAAGAATGGTACCGCCCGGGCGGTACCAAGACACGGTTCTGATTCTACCCCACGAAGCAGGCCGCGAGGCACATAACAGCGCTCTAACTCGCTCTTACAAAACGATGCCGTCCATGGAGTTGGCGACGTTCTCGACCAGCCCCGCGCGCACGGCTTCGGCCGCCGCAAGCGTACCGTTTTTAACAGCCTCGACCGAGGTGGCGCCATGGCCGATCAGGACCACGCCACGCAGGCCCAAAAGAATCGCGCCGCCCTTGGCATCACCAGAGAGCTTGGCCTTAATCTCGCGCATCTGCTTTTTGATGAGCAGCGCGGCGATCTTGGTGCCGAGCGAGGCCATAAAGGCGCCCTTGAGCTCCTGCAGCAAAAACTTGGCAGCGCCCTCGGTAGCCTTGAGAGCGATATTGCCCGACATGCCGTCGGCAACAACGACATCGAAATTGCCCGAGGTGAGGTCGGTGCCTTCGCAGTTGCCCACAAAGCCCGGAACTGCGGCCTTCATAGCAGGGAAGCAGGCCTTGGTAAAGTTAGAACCCTTCTCGTCCTCGGTGCCGTTACCAAGCAGGCCCACGCGAGGATGTTCGATGCCCAGGACGACGCGGGCATAGGCGCTACCCATCTGGGCAAAACGCACCATGTCATCGACCTCGACATCGGGGTTGGCGCCCATATCGCACAGCACCGTCAGACCGCCGGCGCGATTGGGCAACGCATTGGTCAGACAGGGGCGCACCGGCTGCTTCTTGCCTTCGGCCTGATACCTAAACGGCGTCACGTATGCGGTAGCAGCGGCGGTCATGGCGCCGGTGGAGCCGGCGGAGAAGAACGCGTCCGCGTTGCCCTTTTTGATGGCGCGGCAGGCAAGCACGATCGAGGACTTGCGCTTGGTCATCACGGCGCGAATAGGATCGTCATCCATGGCGATAACGTCGGGTGCCTCAAGGGCCTCAACACGTGCATGGGAAGCAGCAAAGGGATTGACGATTTCAGAGGGGCCAGCTGCCAAGACCTCGATATCGGGATCGGCGGCAAGCGCAGCCTCGATACCATCGAGAACAACCTGAGGTTTCTCGTCTCCGCCCACAACGTCTACACAAACGCGAACGTTACTCATATACATGCTCCTTATACAAAAATGGCCGACTCATTGAGCCGGCCATTGTGGTTCCATTTGGAACGGCATCGCATCCAGAGTATACCGTTACTCGGTAACGATAACCTCGCGGTCCTTGTAGAAACCGCAGCTGGGGCACACGTGGTGCGGAAGCTTGACAGCGCCGCAACGGGGGCACGTGGACTGAGCCGCAGCCGAGATCTTCATGTTGGCGGAACGACGGGTGTGAGTGCGGATACGACCCTGCTTTTGTTTAGGTACGGGCATAGTGACCTTCCTTATGAACTATCCAGTGTGGCGATTACGCGCAAGTAGCGATACTACCACAGTTTTACTCATCGAGCTTGAGATTCTTCAATGCTGCAAATGGATTTTCCGTGGCAGCAGCCCATTCTGCCTCTGCCTGGGCGGCGCAATCGCATTGCTCGACGTTGAGATTGCAACCGCAAGTGGGACACAGACCGCGGCAATCGGGCTTGCAGAGCACCACAAACGGCGTGTCCATAACGACCGCGTCATTGATGGGCTCACCCAGATCGACGATGCGGTCCTCACCCAGGAGCTCGTAGCCGTCCTCGTAGGCCTCGGGATCCTCGGGCTCCTCAAAGAGGTAGAACTCCTCGATCTCGCCGGCGATATCAAACGAGGCGGGCTCCAGGCAACGGTCGCACTCGCCGGTGGCGTGCGCGCGGACCATGCCCGTGAGCAAGACACCGGTACCGGCATTGGTAAAGACAACGTCGTAGTCGATGCCGTCCTGTAGCTGGTACTCCTTCTCGCCCACCGTGTAGGTGGCGACATCGACCTTACCGGTCAGCGGATACGAATCTCCAGGAAACTCGAGCTGCTCAGAAAGATCGACGGTAACGCTCGGGAACTCAGCCATTACCACTGACCATTCTGCTGGGCGGCACCCTCGTTGAGCTGCTGACGGCAACGGGTAACGGTGCCGGTCAGGCTCTTGAGGTTCTCCTCCAGGTGCGTAAAGACCTGCTCTGCGTAGTCCTCGGCAGCATAACGCGTCTCGCGCTCGTACTGCTGGGCACGATCACGGATGTCGTCGGCCTGCTGCTGCGCTAAGCGGACGATCTCCTGCTCACCGGCAATGGTGAGGGCCTGCTGCTGAGCGTCGGCGATGATGGAATCGGCCTGGGCGGCGGCGGAAGCCATAAGCTCCTCGCGCTCCTTAAGGATACGGCGGGACTTCTGCCACTCCTCGGGATAGCTCATGCGGATCTCGTCGAGGATGTTGAAGAACACGTCGGCGTCGATGACCTTGAACTGAGCGTTCTTGCCGAAAGGCGGCTTGGCTTCCTCGATCAGCCCTTCGAGCTCATCGACCAAGCTGACGATCCTATCGCCAGGAAAATTCTCGCCCGGCATCCGGTCTCCTTTCATAGGTAACATATCATCGTGCTAGTTTACCACATGCCACCAGGCAATAAAAAACGTCACGAAAAGCGGTGTCTGAGCGCTTCGACCACGTTGGGCGGGACAAACGTCGATACATCGCTGCCGAGCGAGGCGATCTGGCGAACGACCGAACTCGAGATATAGCCGTACTGCGGCGCACTCATGACAAAGATGGACTCCAGCTCGTTATCCAAGCGATAGTTGAGGTCTGCCTGCTGCAGCTCGTACTCAAAGTCGGTCATGGCGCGCAGGCCCTTGACCACGGCCCCCGCCCCCTGCTCGCGAGCGAAGTCGACCAAGAGGCCGGTAAAGGGCAGGACCTCGACGCCGTCGATATCACCGAGCGCCTCGCGAGCCAGCGCCACGCGCTCATCGAGCATAAACGTGGTGCCCACGCCGTTTTTACCCTGCGACTCGGCAACAGCGACGATCACGCTGGGAAAGATGCGACGGGCGCGGCGGATCACATCGATATGGCCAAACGTGATGGGATCGAAGGTGCCCGGGACGATCACGCGGTTGATGGTGTCATTCATGGGCGTCCTCCCAAGGCGCTTCCTCGTTATTTTCGTTCTTGTCAGCAAGGTCGTTCTCGTCCTCGGCCACCCAGCGCAGCAAGTCAACCGAGGTTATGCCGTAGCGCTTCTCTCGCACGGTCTCAAAACCGGTCGGGTGAGCGCCCGCGTCGGCGGCAGCGTGCTCAAACAGCGCATAGGCACCCTGTGCCAGCAAGCCTTGCTGAGCTAGGTTTTGCAGCAGCTCCTCGACCGGCTCGGCGCCAAAGGCATAGGGCGGATCGAGCAGGACCAGATCAAAGGGGCCACCCGGCACACGGCCGCGCGAGGCGCTCGCCAACACATCGCCGGTAACGACGCGCCAACGCGAGCGGTCGCCGCACAGCGACTCGATATTCTTGGTGATCAGACGGGCGGCATTGCGATCGATCTCGAACGTGGTGAGCGAGCGGGCGCCACGCGAGAGCATCTCGATTCCCAGGGCACCGGAGCCGCCAAAGGCATCCAGCACGCGGACCTCGTCCAAATCGAAATCGAACGCCGACATGACCATGGATGCACATGCCTCGCGCACGCGATCGGTCGTAGGACGGGTGACATCGCGTCCACGCGGCTCTTCGATCTTGCGGCCGCGCCATTCACCGCCGATGATTCTCATCCTCCGCTGACCTCCTTAAAGATATGTCGATAACGCATGGCGACCGCGTCGCGCAAGGGGCGCGTCGCCACGGAGTCAAGGTTGCAAGCATACCGCAAGAGCTCGACCGCGTCCAAATGGGCCCATTCGATAAGATCCTCGTCGGCGTCCAGGTCCACAAAGCGCAAGGTAATGCCGCCGTGTTGACGATAACCCAGAATCTCGCCCTCGTGGCGCAGACGCAGGTCCATCTGGGCGAGCGTAAAGCCGTCCGAGGTCTTTTCGAGCGACTGGAGGCGGTCTTGTGCCGCCGAGGCGCCGCCATTGCCCTTGGAGTGCGTCATGACCAGGCAGGTGCCCGACACGCTGCCGCGGCCCACGCGACCGCGCAGCTGGTGCAGGGCCGCCAAGCCAAAGCGCTCACCGTTCTCGATGACCATGACGGTGGCGTTGGGCACGTCGACGCCCACCTCGACCACCGTAGTCGAGACGAGCACGTCGATCTCGCCACGCTTAAAGGCATCGATAACCTGGTCCTTCTCCCCCGCTGGCATGCGGCCGTGAAGGCGCTCGATGGCAAGACCCGGCAACGCCAGACGCAGGCGATCGAGCTCGGTCGCCGTATCGTGCAGCGGCACGGGGACCGTCACGCGGCCCTCGTCGTCGCGGGCGATACCGGGCACGTCCTCCAGATCATCGGCCGAGTCACTCGGCTCCACGAGCGGGCAAATCACGTAGGCCTGCTGACCCTTTTCATGCGCCTCGCGGATGGCGCCATAGGCAAGGTCGCGGCTCGACTCGGTAAGCACGCGTGTCGTCACGCCAGCGCCAGGGACGGGCCGATGGCGGATGATGCTCGTGTCCAGATCGCCGTAGACCGAAAGCGCCAGCGTACGTGGGATGGGCGTTGCCGTCATAACGAGCAGATCGGCACCAGGGCCCTTCGCACGCAGGGCGTTGCGTTGGCCGACGCCAAACCGGTGCTGCTCATCGATGACCACGAGCGACAGATGCTTGAACGCCACGTTATCCGAAAGCACCGCGTGGGTGCCAAAGAGGACATCGAGCTCGCCCGATTCCAGCTGGGCATGGATCCGCTCGCGCTCGGCCGCTGGCGTGGCGCCCGTCAGGAGCGCCCAGGTCATGCCAGCCTGCGAGAGCAAGGGGCCGGTCTTATCGGCATATTGACGCGCCAGCACGCCCGTGGGCGCCATAACGCAGGCCTGCGTGCCGCTATCGGTAGCCACAGCCAGCGCGCAGGCGGCAACGGCGGTCTTACCGGTACCGACATCGCCCAGCAGCAGGCGGTTCATCACGCGCCCGCCATCGCACATATCGCGCAGGATATCTTGGAACGCGGCCTCCTGCTCGTCGCTCAGCGAAAATGGCAGGGCCTGCTTGAGCGCGGCCAGGTGCTCGCCCGCGGCGTGGGCGTAGGGCACCACATCGACCAGGCTGCCGTCGTTGCGCAGGCGCAGCGCCAGCTGCAGGTAAAGGCACTCCTCGTAGGCAAGCCGTGCGCGCGCGATATCGCGCTCAGCCATGCTCGAGGGAAAGTGAATTGATCGAAGCGCACGAGCATTGCTCATCAGGCGACGCTTAACGCGCAAGCGTGCGGGAATCGGGTCGAAGGGATTGCCGACGACCTCGAGCGCGCCACTTACGATGCGGCGCATCCATGCCTGGCTCACGCCGTCACTCACATAATGGACCGGCAAAATGGTGCCCGCAGCACGCCCGTCATCGAGCTTTTCAAAGTGCGGCGAGGCCATCTGCTTAAAACCGTAGGCAAACTCGACCTTGCCCATCACGGCCAGGCGGTCGCCCTGCTTAAGCTGCTGGGCAATCCAAGGCTGACGGAAAAAGGCGACCTGCAGCACGCCCGTCTCGTCAACGAGTGAGACCTCGGTCACCTGCATGCGCGGACGCGGCTTCTTTTGAACGATACGGTCGACCGTGGCGATGATGGTGCACACGGTACCGATGGGCGCCATCTCGATGGACCAGGAGCGCGTAAAGTCCAGGTATCGATGAGGGATATGCAGAAGGAGGTCCCCCACCGTCCGAATTCCCAGACGGCGAAGGGCCTCCTCACGTTTACCCGAAACATATTTGAGTCGCGCGATATCCTCGTCGAGCGCATTGCTCTGGGCAAAGCGATCCGAGACGCGCGGCACGGAGCAGAGCTCAGACATGGGCAGATGCCTACTCGATCGAGAAGATCACGGGATAGAGCGGCTGCTCGCCACGATGGGCGTCGATCTCCAGGTCGGGCTGAGCCTCCTCGATAGCGTCGACGATCTCCTGGAAGGCTTCATCGGACAGCTCCTCGCCGGCCAGAATCGTCAGCGCGTCGCCCTCCTCTTCCTCCTGCATACGGTTGATACAATCGAGCGTGACCTGTTTCACATCGGAGCCGACCACATCGATGGAACCGGCAATGATACCCATGACGTCACCGGAGTGAATCGGGGAGCCGTCCGAGGCGCTGGAGTCGCGCACGGCGCGGGTGACCTCGCCATCGCGGACCTCGCTGATGGCGTCAACCATAGCGGCGACGGCGTCCTCGAGATCGGAATCGGGCAGGACCGCGAACAGCGCGGAGAAGGCCTGCGGAACGGTCTTGGTGGGAACGACGGCGACCTTCTTGTCGGTGCAGGCAGAGGCGGCGGCCTCGGCAGCCATGCGGATGTTACCGTTGTTGGGCAGGATGATAACCGAGGTCGCGTTGACCTGGTCGACAGCGCCCAGCAGGTCTGCAGTCGAGGGGTTCATGGTCTGACCACCCGACACGATCACGTCGACGCCGAGGGACTTGAGGATGTCGGCCTCGCCCGAACCGGCGGCAACGGCGACAAAGCCCAGCGCCTTGGCGGGCTCGGCAGCCTTCTCCTGGTCCTCATGAATCTTGGCGGTACGGTCGTGGGCCTCCATCTCCATGTTGTGGATAAAGACCTCGTAGATCTGACCGAGCTGCAGCATGTGCTCGAGCACCAGGTTGGGGGTGTTGGAGTGCACGTGGATCTTGTAGTCGGGGTAGGCGCCCACGAGCAACTCACAGTCACCCATGGAGCCCAGGAACTTGAGGCACTCGTCCTCGTCAAAAGGAGCGTCGGCCTTAAAGAGGAACTCGTTGCAGTAGCGGAACTCCGAGCCCTCCCAGTCGTCGTTGGCCTCGATCTCAACACGACCAAGGGCCGCGTCGCGGGCAGAGCCAGCGGAATCAAACGTGGCAGAGAAATCCTCGACAACGGTGCTGCGGCCAAGCGCAGCGGCAACAAAGTTCTCAAGGAAAATAGCAAAGCCGAAGGCGCCGGAGTCGACCACGCCGTTCTCCTTCAGAACGGGCAGCAGGTCGGGCGTGCGGGCGACGGACTGGTAGGCCTCGACGACGATAGCGTCGAGCGCATCCTCGGCCGAGAACTTCTTCTTTTCGCACTCGTCGGCCTTGGTCGAGACATCGCGCAGCACCGTGAGGATCGTGCCCTCGATGGGCTTACGGACGGCCTGGAAGGCGACCTTGACGGCTCGGCGGAACGCATAGGCAATGTTGGCGGACGTAATGGGCTCGTCGGCAGAGACAAGACCCTCGGCCACGCCGCGCAGGATCTGCGAAGTGATGACGCCGGAGTTGCCGCGGGCGCCCATCAGGGAGCCGTGGGTGATGGCGCCGGCAATGGCCTCCATGTCGGCATCGGCGGGAAGGGCAGAAAGCTCCTTGGTCACCGAGGCGAGCGTGAGCGACATGTTGGTGCCGGTGTCGCCGTCGGGCACGGGAAAGACGTTGAGCTTGTTGATCTCCTCGGCCTTGTCGGAAACGGCAGCCGCAGCGATCGGAAAACAGGTGCGAATGGTCTTTGCAATCATGGGTATTTGAATCTCCGTTTTCGGATGCTAGTTCAGACGGCTCTTGAGCGCGTCGATATGGATGCCGATCTTAAGGCTGGCGGGATCGATCTGGGCGATCTCCTGCAGGGTGAAGGCAACGGAGCTCGAAAGATTGTGGCAGACGGACTTCATGTTGACGCCGTTCTCGAGCACGACGTGAAGATCGACCGTAAGGCCGTTCTCGTCGGCGGAGACAAGCACGCCCTTGCGGAGGCGCTGGCCGGCAAGCAGGCGCACGCTCTCGGCGCCCTGGAGCTGCTCAGCCATACCGACGACGCCATAGCACGTCATCGCGGCATAACCGGCAATATCGGCAATAACGTCGTTCGAGACGCTCAGGCTGCCGTTAATGGTCTCAGACACAAGAATCTCCTTATCTGGTGCTCGCGGCACCATGTCGTGGGAGCAATCATTGCAATATTTTACAACGACCGCGCCATGTTGAGGTGGTGGGTCGCGGGATTACATCCTCGACACGAAATGTTGATATGGCAACGTTCGAGTCAAGTGGTCGCGGCATGAAAAAACCCGCCGCTTAAGCGACGGGTTTTACAACCTGGCTCCCCGGGTAGGACTCGAACCTACAACAGCGCGGTTAACAGCCGCGTGCTCTACCATTGAGCTACCGAGGAATTAAAAAGCCCAGCGAAATGGGCTGAGAAATTCTGGCTCCCCGGGTAGGACTCGAACCTACAACAGCGCGGTTAACAGCCGCGTGCTCTACCATTGAGCTACCGAGGAATAGGTGCGTGCTCTCAAGCAACGAAGTTTATTATACGGACGAATCAGCTTAGGGCAAGAACTTTTTTGAGAATTTTTCCGACCTAGTCATTGGGGACGTTCTTGAATGACTAGTCATTCAAGAACGTCCCCAATGACTACATGAAAGCGCCCCCAGGCGGATGTGCTTGAGGGCGCTTCTTGCTTGACTAGCTTTCGATATAGTCCTTCAGCTTGCTCGAACGGCTGGGGTGGCGGAGCTTGGCCAAGGTCTTGGACTCGATCTGGCGGATACGCTCGCGCGTGACGCCAAACTCGCGGCCGACTTCCTCGAGCGTACGGGGATGTCCGTCGACAAGGCCAAAGCGCAGCTCGATAACCTTGCGCTCACGATCGGCAAGCGAGTCGAGCACCTGAGTGAGCTGCTCCTGCAGCATGGAGAAGCTGGCGGCATCGGGCGGAACGATTGCCTGGGAGTCCTCGATGAAGTCGCCCAGCTGGGAATCCTCTTCCTCGCCGATGGGGGTCTCGAGCGACACGGGCTCCTGCGAGATCTTCTGGATCTCGCGGACGCGGTCGGCGCTCATGTCCATCTCGGCACCGATCTCCTCGGGGGTCGGGTCGCGACCCAGGTCCTGAAGGAGCTGGCGCTGCACGCGGACGAGCTTGTTGATAGTCTCGACCATATGCACGGGAATACGGATGGTACGGGCCTGGTCGGCGATAGCGCGCGTAATGGCCTGACGGATCCACCACGTGGCGTACGTGGAGAACTTGAAGCCCTTCTGGTAGTCGAACTTCTCGACGGCGCGAATCAGACCGAGGTTGCCCTCTTGGATCAGGTCCAGGAACAGCATGCCGCGGCCGACATAGCGCTTGGCGATGGAGACAACCAGACGCAGGTTTGCGCTGATGAGTGCCTGCTTGGCTTCGAGGCCCACGTTCTCAATGCGCGTAAGACGACGCATCTCGGCACGCGTGAGCTCGAGCTCGCCGGCATCGGCAGCCTCGAGCTTCTCGGTGGCCTCGAGACCGGCCTCGATCTTCATGGCCAGATCGACCTCTTCGGAGGCGGTCAGCAGGTCGACCTTGCCGATCTCCTTGAGGTACATACGAACCGGGTCGCCGGTCAGCATCACCGTGGAGGCATCGATGCCACGCACGCGGGAGCGTGAACGGGACGTGCGCACGGTGCGCTTCTTCTTGCTCTTGGAAGAACCCATCTCGGCATCGGCCTGACGGGCCATCTTGAGCTCGTGATCGTCAAGCGAGCCGGAATCGTGCTCGTCGTCATCATCGAAATCGTCAGTATCGGTATCGTTATCGTCATCGTCGACGTCCATGGGGGCGTCGTCGTTACCGCTCGCGGAGATAATCTGGATGCCGCTGTTGCGCAGCGCGGAATACACCGCGGTGAGCTGCTCGTCAGAAACATCGATATCCTTCAGGGCGACCTGAATCTCGTCCTCGGTTACCGAAGTCCTGTTTGAGCCGTTGCCCATGAGCTTTGCAACGTAGGATTCCAGCCCAGTACCCGTGCTCTCAGTCTTTTTTGGCACAGATTCTCCCTTCATAGTCCACAGGACTCAATACTTTAGCACACACATTGACGTCTATACCCAAAAAGAGGACTGGATATAGGCAAGAATACGCTGGTTGACCACAACATCTAGGCCTGTTCGGTGCCTGCGGCCTCCAGACCGATCAAACGGAACGGGTCCGCCACGCCGCCGATCGACTTTTGCAGTTCGCGTTGACGCTGCGAATCCTGCGCGGCCTGCACGGTCAGCGCGCGACGGGCCTCATCGTCGAGCGAACGGTCCTGGCGCAGCTTGGCCTGTGCGGCACGCATGCGGCGCTTGATGGTGTAGAGCTCGAGCGTATCGAGCATAAACACGATGTTCGTCTCGGTGGGGTGCTTGCTCGTCGCCGAGATGCGCCCGGCACTCACAAGCGTTGCCGCCTCGGGACACACCGAGCGCGCCGCATCCATGCAGGCTGCAGGATCGGTTCCCGGCGGAGTTGCCAGAACGGCCCATGCGATGGACTCGTGACGTGGGTCAACCCACTCGATAGAGCAGATGCGGTCGGCATACGTGCGGAACAGGTCGGGGTAGCTCGTGAGCATGGTCAGCAGCTCACGCTCCCCTGCCAAGGACTTACGCTCAAGATCAGTAAGAACCATCGGCGCCGCCGCAGCCGGAGCGCCCGAACCATCAGTCACAGGTGCAGCACCCATACCATCAGGCACGTCGATCGGCGGCAGGTCGTCGACGACCTCCACGGGCGCGGCACCGTAGGCATCGAGCGGGACATAGTCGTACGGCTCTTCCTCGACCGGCGCCGCTACTGCCGGCGTCGCGCCCGACGCCCAAGCACCGCGACCGGCATCGCGAGAACCCGACGCCCGACCGCCCGCGCTACCGGACCGCTCAGCCTGCGCCCGCTGGCGCTCATAGTTCTGTTCGCGGCGGCGCTCGGCATCCTCGCGCTTGGCGACATCGCGAAACACACGGCCCGAGCTCGCACGAACTGTCTCCAGATCCAAACCCAACAGGTCGGCAATTTGAATAAAGTACGTGTCGATCATATAGCTGTCGCGCAGCGGATAGATAAGCGTCAGCGCATCCTCCAGCGCCTTGGCGCGACCGCCCGGCGTGGAGATGTCGCTCGACTCCTGAAGCGAACGGTACACGAAGTCCATGAGCGGCTCCGCGGCGTCAATGCGTTTCTGCAGCTCCCCTCCGCCGTGCGCCGTGATGAACTCCATGGGATCGTTACCGTCGGGCAGTACCACGCAGCGCAGGTCCATAGAATCCTGCTCGATAAACTGAATCGCACGGCGAGCGGCCTTTTGACCGGCAGCATCGCCGTCAAACATATACACGATGCGCTTGGCAAAGCGGGTGAGCGTCTTGACGTGATGCTCCGTGAGCGCGGTGCCCAGCGTGGCGACAACGTTTTTAATCCCCGCTTCCCAACAGGCGATGCAGTCGGTATAGCCCTCCACCACGATGGCGGTATCCTGCGCGACGATAAACTCCTTGGCCCAATTAAAGCCGTAGAGGTTTCGCTTTTTATGAAACACGCTCGTTTCGGCGGTATTGAGGTACTTGGGTTGGCCGTCACCCATGATGCGACCACCAAAGGCAATGTTGTGACCCTGCTCGTCAAAGATGGGGAACATCACGCGGTCGTAGAAGCGGTCAGCAAGCTGCCCGCGCCCGCGGCTCACGGCAACGTTGGCATCGATCATCTCCTGCGGGGTAAAACCCGCCTGGGACAGGTGCGACACCAGCGCGTTGCGGCCAGGCGCAAAGCCCAGGCAGTAGCGGCGGCAGACGTCGCCACCCATGCCGCGGCTGGCAAAGTACTCGCGCGGACGGCCGTCCTTACCGCGCATAAGCATGGTGTGGTAGAACTGGGCGGCCTCGGCGCACAGATCGTAGATTCGGGCACGCTTGGTACCGCGCTCGCGGCGATCTCCGGTGTCATGCAGCTCAATACCCGCGCGATCGGCCAAATATCGGATTGACTCGGGAAAGCTCAGGTTCTCGCGCTTCATGATATAGGTGAAGACATCGCCGCCTTCGCCGCAGCCAAAGCAATGCCACACCTGCGTGGCAGGGATTATGTGGAAGGACGGCGTCTTTTCGCCATGAAAGGGGCAGCAGCCCCAAAACTCATGGCCGCGGGGCTTGAGCTCAACCGTTTCCTGCACGATGGCAACTAGGTCGGACGCAGCGCGGACCTGGTCTTTTTCCTCATCGCTAATCACGGACGCTCACCCCCTGCTCGCCCAAGTTGTGACGAATATCTTCGATATTACCCTCGACGGTCGCGATCAACTCATCCAGCGAATCGAACACGCGCGACGGACGCAGCCAGCGCGTAAACGCCAGCGAAACGGAAGCGCCATACAGGTCGCCCGTATAACCAATTAAATTGGCCTCGAGATGCGCAGATGCCGCATCGTCAGCATACGTCGGCGGCAGTCCGACGTTAACGGCAGCGGGCCACACGATGTCGTTGACCAGCACCAGGCCCTCATACACGCCATCGGCAGGCACCTGAATGCCGTCGGGAACATGTAGGTTTGCCGTGGGAAAGCCCATGCCAGAACCCTCGTGACGGCCGCGAATAACACCGCCGCGCACCATATACGGGCGGCCGAGCAACTCAGCAGCAAGCTCCACATGGCCCTGTCCCAGCTCATGACGAATGCGGGTGGCGCAAATGGCCTCACCGCCCTCGCAAAGCAAGTCGTGCCCGTATACGTCAACGCCGCGCTCGACACCCCAGGCGCGCATCTCGGCAACACCAGAAGCACCGCCACAACCCAGCCTAAAGTCGCTGCCAACGCGAATCGATCGAATGTCGACCAGACGCGACACCAGCGAGAGAAAATCAACATGGTCAAGCGCCGCAACCTCAGGCGTAAAGGGAACGGCCACCACCGCATCGACCCCGGTTTGAGCCAGGGCATGTAGACGGTCGGCCGTCGTCATCAATTTTTGAGCGGGCGAAGGACTCACCACAACGTCCGGATCGGGATCGAAAGTGACCACGACAGCCTTGCAGTCATGGGCACGGGCATCACGGACAAGCGCTTCGATGAGTTCCCGGTGTCCACGGTGAACGCCATCGAACACGCCGATGGCAATCGATGCAGCACCCAAGTGCTCGCACTCATCAAACGCATCGGCAGTGACGATGCGGGCCTCGTCCGACTCGCCCTCGAAAAAGATACGCGCGAGCTCACGAGCGGACAACATCATCGAACACCGCCGATTGCCTGCGGAAACACGTGCTCCATGACAAAGCGGCCACTCTCAATGCGGGCAAGCGCCTTGAGTCCCCCATCGAGCACCAACGCAAAAGGCGCCTTCGCGGAATCGAAATCGGCAAGCGCACGCTCAACGGGAATGCGTCGGCCGTAGAGCAGGTCGTCGGCAAGATTGCCCGGCAAGTCAACACGCGTGGCGCCCAAGGCCGCAATGGGATCCAGGGCAAAGCCAGCCGCGGACTCGGGAGAAAGCTCCTCGACCGCATGACAAGCGCCAATGGAAACAACACCGGAGGCCGTGCGGCGCAGCGCGGAAATGTGCGCGGCGCTCTCGCAGGCGCGGCCCAAATCGCGAGCGAGCGCACGGATATAGGTACCCTTGCTCACTGAGAACGCCACGGTCCACACACACGTATCACCTTCGCCTCCCACGGCGATCAGGTCGGCGGCATAGACCTCGACGGGGCGCGGAGGTAGGTCCACCGCATTGCCCTCGCGAGCAGACTTGTAGGCGCGAACGCCATTGACCGAGATAGCCGAAAACGCCGGCGGCACCTGCATCTGCGGACCCAGCATAGCGGCCAAGCGCTCACGGGCATAGGCAGGATCGCGGAGCTCGTTGGCAACAGCCACCGTGCGGACCGCCTCGCCCTCCGCATCATCGGTATTGGTCTCGGCGCCAAACGAGATGTCGGCGACATAGCTTTTGGTATCGAGCGTGAGCATGCCCAGCAGACGGGTGGCCTGGCCCACACCCACCACCATGACACCCGATGCCATGGGGTCGAGCGTGCCGGCATGGCCGACGCGTCGCTCATGGAGGGCGCGCCGGCATTGCGAAACCACATCGTGGGACGTGCAGCCCACCGGCTTATCGACGGCGAGCAGCATATTCAGTTGAGAAGGCGTACGACGAGCCATGTACCATCCAAAAAGTTAAAGCTCGACGGTCACCGAAGCGGGATCCTCCCCTACCAGTTCGGCCAGCATGGGAAGTGCCACGGTGAGCGTCTCGAGAATCGTTCCGTTGTTGGAGAAACCGGCGGCAGCAGGATGTCCGCCTCCGCCAAAGGCAGCAGCGATCTCGGACACGTTGAGGTCACCCTTGGAGCGCAGGTTGCCGCGCACCTTGGTATCGCCCTCAATGCCCTTCAGGAACAGGCAGACCTCGACGCCCATCACCGAGCGCACCACGTCAACCAGACCGTCGCACTCATCCGAGGTGACACCGCACGCCTCAAGGTCACTCTGGTACGCGTAGCTATACGCGACGCGCCCGTGGGCCACCGTCTTAATGCGGCCCATAACGATGGACTTGAGGTGCAAAAACTCAACGCGCATGCTCTGGTAGACCTCGAGTGCCACACGCGCCGGATCGGCACCGTGGGCAACCAGACGCGAGGCTGCATGGAACGCGGCTGCATCGGCGTTTTGGTACTGAAAACGGCCGGTATCGGTAACCAAACCACACAGCAGGCAGGTCGCAACGCCATCACGTGCGACAATGCCGCAATTGTCCAAGAAGCGGTCGATGATCATGGCGCAGGCTGCAGCTTCGACGCGCCTCAGGCTGAGCTCGGCAAACTCCTCGCGCGCCGGATGGTGATCGAAGCACACCACATGCTTGGAGCGACGAAGCACCTCGGCGGAATTATTGAGACGCTCGACGACCGGCACGTCCACCGAGATGAACAGGTCCGGATTGCCGGTATACGCAGATGCCGGAACCAGGCGATCGGAGCCTTCCATAAAGCGGTAGATGCGCGGAACCGGATCATCGTCTGCCAGCAGCAGGGCAATGTCCTTGTTAGGGAAAAACTTCATAAGCGAGAGGCCCAGACCCAACACGGAGCCCAGGGCGTCGCCATCGGGAGAAGTGTGTCCCGAAATCGCAATGGAGGACGCACCCTCGATGAGCTCGAGGATGCGTCGCTGAATATCTGCAGACTCGCACGAGGCGAGGTCGGCGGAATTAGTCATCTAAAGCTGCCTCCTGGGCGGCATCCGCTATCGGATAGCCGTCCTCGTCCTTTTCGATCGCAAGCGTGGCGGGAACGTTTTCCAGCGCACGCGTGATGCGCTCGGCCTCATCGGTCGAGCGATCGATGCGAAAATCGAGCTCGGGCGTAACACGCCAATCGAGCGAGCGAGCCAACAAGCTGCGAATACGGCCCTTAGCGCTTGCGAGCGCCTCCATGACCTCGTCGTAGCGGCTCGCATCGCACGACACGAACACACGCGCGAACGAACGGTCCACCGCGACCTCGACCGCGGTCAAAGTAACCAGGTCAAGACGCGGATCGGAAACCTCAAAGAGCAGGATATAACCGAGCTTCTCGCGAAGCTGCTCGCCCAGACGACGGGTTGCCTGCGTTTGCTTCATAGCGCCACCCCCTACTCGGTACGGGCAACCTGGTCGATGCGGTAACCCTCGATCTGGTCGCCGGGCTTGATGTCCTGGAAGTTCTCCAGGCCAATGCCGCCCTCGGAACCGCTCTTGAGGCTCTTGGCCTCGTCCTTGTAGTGGCGCATCGAGGCGATCTTGCCGTTGAAGACCACGATGCCGTCGCGCACCAGACGCACGGAATCGGTCGCGGCGATCTCGCCCTCTTCGACACGGACACCGGCGGCGATACCGACTTTGGGCACCTTGAAGGTGTCCAGGACGGTCGCGGTACCCGTGGAGACCTCGACCTCGGTGGGCTTAAGCATGCCGATACGGGCAGCGTCGAGTTCCTCGAGGCACTTGTAGATGACGTCGTAGCAACGGATCTCGACGCCCTCGCGCTCGGCAGCGGAGCGGGCCTTACCGTCGGGACGGACACCAAAGCCGATGATGATGGCGTTGGAGGCGTCGGCCAGGACGACGTCGGTCTCGTTGATGGCACCAACGGCGGAGTGGATCGTGTTGATACGAACCTCGGACTGATCCATCTTGTCGAGCGAATCCTGAAGGGCCTCGATGGAACCCTGGACGTCGGCCTTGATGATCAGGTTGAGCTCCTTGACCTCGGCGTCTGCAATGGTCTCGAAGAGGTTCTCGAGCGTGACGTGCTTGACGCGGCTCTGCTCCTCGATACGGGCCTTGAGCGAACGCTCGTCGGCAAGGGCGCGAGCCTCGCGCTCGTCCTCGAACACGCGGAACTCGTCACCGGCGTTGGGCACGGACTGCAGGCCCAGGATCTCGACGGCGTCGGAGGGACCGGCCTCGGTGACGGTGCGGCCCTTGGGGTCGAGCATGGCGCGGACGCGGCCGTAGGTGAGGCCGGCGACCAGCGTATCGCCCACGTGCAGGGTACCGCGGGTCACGAGCACGGTAGCGACCGAGCCGCGGCCCTTGTCGAGCTTGGCCTCGAGGACGTTGCCGGAGGCAAAGGTGTCCGGGTTGGCCTTGAGCTCGAGTACATCGGCCTGGAGCAGCACGGTCTCGAGAAGATCGTCGATACCGATCTTCTGCTTCGCCGAGATGTTGACGAACATGTTCTGTCCGCCCCACTCCTCGGGGATGACACCGTACTCGGTGAGCTCCTGGCGCACGCGGTCGGGGTTGGCACCCGGCTTATCGATCTTGTTGACGGCGACGACGATGGGTACGCCGGCAGCCTTGGCGTGGTTGATCGACTCGACCGTCTGGGGCATGACGCCGTCGTCGGCGGCGACGATCAGAATGACGATGTCGGTCACCTTGGCACCACGGGCACGCATAGCCGTAAAGGTGGCGTGACCCGGGGTATCGATGAAGGTGATCTTGCGGTCGTTGATCATAACCTGCGAAGCGCCGATTGCCTGGGTAATGCCGCCCGCCTCGCCGGCAGCGACGCCGGTGTGACGGATGGCGTCGAGGAGGCTCGTCTTGCCGTGGTCGACGTGGCCCATGACGGTGACGACCGGGGCGCGCGGCTTAAGGTCGGCGGGATCGTCGTAGAACGAGAAGGTGTTCTCCTCCTCGGGGGTGATGATCTTGATCTGACGGCCCAGGTCGTCGGCAACGAGCTCGACGAGGTCGTCGGACATGGACTGCGTCATGGTGAGCGGCGTACCCAGCAGGAACAGGCGCTTGATGATGTCGTTGGCCGGAACGTCGAGCGCCTCGGCAAGCTCCTGGACGGTAACGCCCTGGGAGACCTTGATGGCGTCGAGCTCCTCGGGGTTCACGCCCTGGGCCAACGCCTCCTCTATCTTGCGCTCCTCCTGAGCCTTGGCAGCCTCGCGCTCGCGCTTCTCCTTGCGCTTCTTGCGGCGACCGGTGGACTCACGAGAGGCCTCCTCGACGGCAGCACGAGCCTCCTCGAGCACCTTCTCGCGGCTGTACTCCTCGGCCTCGCGAGCCATGCGGCTATAGCGGTCCTCTTCGTTGTTGTGACCGCCCTTGCGCTTCTTGCCCTTGCCCTGCTTATCGGGGTTGGGGAAGTCCATGCCGCCAGCAACGTTGTTGCTGGCGTTGGTGCGATGGCTGTGCGGATGACTCTCGGAGGCGTTGCGCTCGGAGTTGTTGTCGGAGGCGTTACGATCGTTACGACGGCCACCGCGGCGGTCGTTGTTGCCGCCACGACGGTTACCGCGCTCGGCGGCGCGCTCGGCCTTGGCCTTCTGCTCGGCGTCCTTCTTCTCCTTGAGCACAGTCTCCTGTGCGGCGATCTGGTCAAGCAGAGAGCGGAAACGCGAACCGGAGTCGGAAGCGGGAACGGCGCGGCGCTGGGCCTCGCGGGCGGCCTCCTCCTTCTCGCGAGCAAGACGCTCCTGCTCGGCCTTCTTCTTGGCCTCGGCCTCGGCACGGGCGGCCTCCTCGGCAGCCTGGGCGGCGGCGAACTGACGGCGCTCCTCCTCGCGTGCCTTCTCGGCGGCGATGCGCTCGCGCTCGGCCTCGGCAGCGCGTGCTGCCTCCTCGGCGGCAGCGGCCTGCTCCTCGGCCTGCTTGGCGGCCTCGACTTCCTGGGCGCGGGCCTCGATCACCGAGGCGAGCTGCTTGCGGACCATGGCGACGTAGGCGTCCTCCAGAGCGGAGGAAGCGGACTTAGCGGGAATCTTCATTTCGGCGAGATGACCCATCAGTTCCTTAGAGGTCATGCCGAACTCTTTGGCCAGGGTGGACACACGGACTTTTGCCATATGACTTCACCTACCCTTTCTGGCACCTTGGGTGCCTAGAGACTGAACGAGCGTGGGGTATGCGCTGGGACCTGCCCGGCGCGACCGCGCGCTAGATCAGGTCCTCCGCATCATCGAAGGCGTCGGTGTCGTGGACACCGCAGAAACGGGAGCCGGGACGGGCCTGGTTGCGGCACTGGATGCCGTCCTCGGACACGAACTCGCAGCGACGGACGTCCTCGTCCTCCTCGTCACCGATCAGGTCGGCGGCGGGCTCCTCGTGAACGGGAACGTTCTTGAGGATGTCGGCGGCAAGGGTCTCGGACTTGATGTCGATGTGCCAGCCGGTCAGGCGCGCGGCGAGGCGGGCGTTCTGGCCCTCCTTGCCGATGGCGAGGGACAGCTGGTCGTCGGGCACGATAACGCCGGCGTAGGCCTTCTCCTCGTCGATAAGGACGCGGGTGACCTTGGCGGGCGACAGGGCGTTGGCGACGTAGACGGCCGGATCGGCATCCCACAGGATGACGTCGACGCGCTCGCCACGGAGCTCGCCCACGACGGCGCGAACACGGCTGCCCTTGGGGCCGACGCAGGCGCCAACGGGATCCAGGCGATCGTCGAGCGAGTGGACGGCGACCTTGGAGCGCTGGCCGGGCTCGCGGGCGATCGACTTGATCTGAACGGTGCCCTCATAGATCTCGGGCACCTCCTGCTCAAACAGACGACGCATAAGCTCGGGGTGGGTACGGGAGATGACAATCGGCGGACGGCTGTGCTCGCCACGAACCGGCTGCAGGTTGGAGTTGGGGTCGCGAACGTCGATGATCACGGCCTTGATGTGCTGATTGTGCAGATAACGCTCGCCCATCGGACGCTCGTTGCGCTCGTTCTCGTAACGGCGCTGGTCGAAGTGCGGAAGCTCGGCCTCGACGCCCTCGCGGATCTTGACGATCGTGAAGTCGGGCGTGGACTGCAGCACGGTACCGCTGATGAGGTCACCGATGCGGCCGGCGAACTCCTCGTAGATCTGCTCGCGGGCGGAGTTGCGCACGATGGCGTTGATCTCGGCCTTGGCGTGCTGGGCGGCGATGCGGCTCGTGTTCTTGGGGGTGACGTCGATCTCCTCGAACTCGGTGAAGTTGCCTTCCTCGTCCATGGAATCGTCGATCGGCTCCAGGCGGTAGACGTAGATCTTGCCGGTGGTGCGGTCGATGGTCACCTTGGCGCCCCACTCAAGATGCAGGATCTCGGCATAGCTCTTGGCGAGCGACTGCTCCAGGCGGTCGATCAGGTAGAGCTGGTCGATGTGCCTTTCCTGGCAAAGCTCCATCAGGGCGGTCATCATGTCGGATGCTGCCATCTTACTTTCCTTCCTTCGCGGGCTTGAAGTCGTAGGTGGGCTTCAACTTGCACTTTTTAACATCAGAGAAATCGAGGGTGACGGACTCGCCGTCCTCGAGCTCGAGGGTCACGTTCGTCTCGGTGGCGGCGGCAATCTTGCCGGCGTACTTGCGACGGCCCTCGGTGGCGGTGGAGGTGAGCTCGCAGTTCTCGCCCACAAAACGGGCAAAGTCACGCGGGCGGCGCAGCGGGCGCGCCATACCCGGGCTCGACACCTCGAGCGTATAGCTCGAAGAGATGGGGTCGAGCTCCTCAATCACATCGCCGACCCATTTGGTGTTGGCCGTGACGTCATTGAGCGACAGGCTCTGACCCTCGGCACCCTCGATACGCACACGCACGCAGGGGGCCTTGGTGGCACCCACGAGCTCAACGTCGACGATGTCGACATCGTGCTGGGGAGCAACGGCCTCGAGCGCGTCGATGATCGCCTGTTCGGTCTTGGTCTTGACCATTGCGGCACCTCCATCCATACAAAAAAGAAGCGGGGCCGAAACCCCACTTCTTTCAATTACAACTTCATTTGCAAGCAAACTATACCAATACCTGCACAAACGTGCAACCACAACACAAACCCGCAGGTCAGCGTGAGCACAGGTTCTCCACAAGAAATGGATAATTGGGTGTTGTCGCAAGTGTCCATAACCAAACCGAGGGGCGACTCCCTACGGAATCGCCCCTCGGTTTTGATGTCAGCTATGCGCGCAGCGCTTACTTGACCACCAGGTTAACCAGCTTGCCGGGCACGCAGATGGCCTTGACGACCGTCTTGCCCTCAAGCCACTTGGCAACGGCGACCTCGGCGGCAGCCTGCATCTCCTCGTTGGAGGCGTCGCGGGCGACGTCGATGCGGCCACGGACCTTGCCGAGCACCTGTACGACGATTTGCACCGTGTCCTCGATGGACTCGGCCAGGTCAAACTCGGGCCAGGCGGCGGTGTAGGCATTACCCTCGCAGCCGAGTGCCTCATGCCACAGCTCGTCGGCCCAGAACGGGCAGATGGGGGCAAGGACGCTCACGATATCCTTGGCCACGCCGTAGCACAGGGCCTTGTCACGGGAAGCGCCCTCGGTAGCGTTGAGGTAGGCGCTCGCGGCGTTGACGAGTTCCATGACAGCCGAGATCGCGGTGTTGAACTGGCCGCGGTCGAAGTCCTCGGTGCACTTGGCGATGGTGCGGTGACGCTCGCGATAGAGCTTCATCGCGACCTCGTCGAGCGCGGACTTGTCGAAGGACAAGTTGGCGTCACCGGACTGGACGAGCTGCCACACGATACGCCAGGCGCGCTTAATGAAGCGGTTAGCGCCCTCGACGGCCTTGGGATCCCAGTCGAAGTCCTTCTCTGGCGGGGCGATAAACAGGATCGCCAGACGCATGGTGTCGGCACCGTAGGGCTCAATAACCGAGCTCGGGGGCACAACATTGCCCTTGGACTTGGACATGGTGTCGCCGTTCTCGTCCTTGACCATGCCCTGACACAGCAGGTTGGTGAAGGGCTCGTCAACGGTCAGCAGGCCCAGGTCGCGCAGCGCCTTGGTAAAGAAGCGGCTGTAGAGCAGGTGCAGAATGGCGTGCTCGATGCCACCGATGTAGTTATCGACGGGCATCCAACGATCGGCAGCCTCTCGGGAGAAGGGCAGCTCGGTGTTGTGCGGATCGGTATAGCGCAGGTAGTACCAGCTGGAGCAGGTGAAGGTGTCCATGGTATCGGTCTCGCGCTTGGCCGGGCGACCGCAGACCGGGCAGGTGGTCTCGTAGAACTCCTTGCACTCGGCGAGGGTCTCGCCGGCACCTAGGTCCAGGTTCTCGGGCAGCGTCACCGGCAGCTGGTCCTCGGGCACGGGCACGATGCCGCAGTGCTCGCAGTGGATGGCCGGGATGGGGTTTCCCCAATAACGCTGGCGGCTGATGAGCCAGTCGCGCAGACGGAACTCGACCTTGCGGCGGCCGCAGCCCATGGCCTCGAGGTCGGCCACGATTGCAGCCTCGCCCTCGGAGTGCTTGCCACCGCGCATGCCGGTGTACTTGCCGGACTGGACGAGCGTGCCCTCGGCAGCGTGGGCGCAATCCCAGTCGACGGTCTCGGCATGGAAGGTGTCGATGGTCTCGCCGCTAGCCTCGACGGCAGCGCGATCCTCATCGTCCAGGATGATCGGCACAATAGGCAGGTCATACTTACGGGCGAACTCAAAGTCGCGCTGGTCGCCGCAAGGAACAGCCATGACGGCACCGGTGCCGTAGTCGGACACGACGTAGTCGGCAACCCACACGGGGACCTTCTCGCCGTTGACGGGGTTCACCACGTAGCGGCCGGTAAAGGCACCGTGCTTCTCGAGGGTGCCCTGGGCACGCTCGACGGCAGAGATATGCTTGGAGTCCTCGACGATCTTAGTCACGGCCTCCTCGTACTCCGTACCCTCGACGAGCTCGTGCAGGCGCGCGTACTCGGGAGCCAGGACAAAGAAGGAGACACCGAAGAGCGTGTCGGCTCGCGTGGTGAAGACGGTGATCTTACCCTCGTCGCCCTCGATGGGCTCGCCATCCTTGTCGCACAGGGTAAAGTCGACCTCGGCGCCCTCGGAGCGGCCGATCCAGTTGGCCTGCATCTGCTTAACGCGCTCGGGCCAGCCGGGGAGCTTCTCCAGATCGTCGAGCAGCTCCTGGGAGTACTCGGTAATCTTGTAGTACCACTGCTCAAGATCGCGCTTCTCGGGCTCGGTGCCGCAGCGCCAGCATTTACCCTCGGTCACCTGCTCGTTAGCAAGAACGGTCTTGCAGGTGGGGCACCAGTTGACCGGATTCTTCTTGCGGTAGACCAGGCCCTTTTCCCACATCTTCTCAAAGATCCACTGACCCCAGCGGTAGTAGTCGGGGCTGCAGGTCTTAACGGTGCGATCCAGGTCGTAGGAGAAGCCCATGCGCTTCATCGTGGCAAGCGCCTGATCCATATTCTTATACGTCCAGGCGGCAGCCTGCGTGTTGTGCTTGATGGCGGCGTTCTCGGCGGGCAGGCCAAAGGCATCGAAGCCGATGGGATGCAGCACGTCGTAGCCGCGCATGCGGGCCTGACGGGCCATGGCATCGCCGATGGTATAGTTGCGCGCGTGGCCCATGTGCAGGTCGCCCGACGGATACGGGAACATCTCGAGCACATACTTCTTGGGCTTGCTGTCGTCGGTGTCGACGGCAAAGAGGTTGGAGTCCTCCCAGGCCTTCATCCACCGGGACTCAATGGCCTGCGCGTCGTAGGCAGGGATCTCGTCCTTATGATCTGTGCAATCGCACATATCAGCTCCTTTGTTAGCTGGGTTGGGGCGGGGCGCTCTTACCTTTACTCGCTGCTGCGGACAGTCCTGCTCGCACGAAGAGCACATTAAGTGCTCTTCGGCTCGTGCGGAACTTGCAGCGAGCAAAGGTAAGAGCGCCCCGCCACATCGTTAACTCGCATGATGATAGCAAATACGACAAGCGAGATGTCTGCGACTTGCAGGCATCTCGCTTTATCTAAATAACGTGGTTGAGGCTCAACCTTTATGTGCAGGTCTTATCTTATCGATACGTTACGCTCTGTTGGGAGTCCTTGACTACGACGTCGTGGGCTCCGCCTTCGACGATCGAGGTCGAGGAGACCAGGGTCAGACGTGCCTTTTCCTGGAGCTCGGGGATCGAGAGGGCGCCGCAGTTGCACATCGTGGACTTAACCTTGTAAAGCGTGCCGCCCACGCCGTCCTTGAGGGAGCCGGCGTACGGGACGTAGGAGTCGACACCCTCGACGAAGCTGAGCTTCGCGGCACCGCCCAGGTCGTAGCGCTGCCAGTTGCGGGCGCGCGCGGAACCCTCGCCCCAGTACTCCTTCATGTACTGGCCATTAACGTTAACGCGCTCGGTCGGGCTCTCGTCGAAGCGGGCGAAGTAGCGGCCCAGCATCATAAAGTCGGCACCCATGGCAAGAGCAAGCGTCATGTGGTAGTCGTAGACGATACCGCCGTCGGAGCACACGGGCACGTAGACGCCGGTCTCCTCGTAGTACTCGTCGCGAGCGCGGCAGACATCGATCAGCGCGGTGGCCTGACCACGGCCGATACCCTTGGTCTCACGGGTGATGCAGATGGAACCGCCGCCGATACCGACCTTGATGAAGTCGGCACCGCAGTCTGCCAAAAAGCGGAAGCCCTCGGCGTCGACGACGTTACCGGCACCGACCTTGACATCCTCGCCGTAGTTGGCGCGGATCCACTCGATGGTGCGCTTCTGCCACTCGCTGAAGCCCTCGGAAGAGTCGATGCACAGGACATCGGCGCCGGCCTCGATGAGCAGCGGCACGCGCTCGGCATAGTCGCGGGTGTTGATACCGGCGCCGACCATGTAGCGCTTATCGCCGTCGAGCAGCTCGTTGGGGTTGGTCTTATGGCTGTCGTAGTCCTTGCGGAAGACGATGCCCATGAGGTGATCGTTGTCGTCGACGATCGGCAGGGCGTTGAGCTTGTTGTCCCAGATCACGTCGTTGGCAACCTTGAGGCTGATGTTCTTGTCGCCCACGATGAGCTGCTCACGCGGGGTCATGAACTCGGAGACCTTCTTCTGGTGATCATCGCGGCTGGGGCGATAGTCACGGCTGGTGACGATACCCACGAGCTTGCCCTTGGGGGTGCCATCGTCGGTAACCGGCATGGTGGAGTGACCGGTCTTCTCCTTGAGGGCGATAACCTGCTCCATGGTCATGTCGGGGGTCAGCGTGGAATCGGACTGCACAAAACCGGCCTTGTGATCCTTAACGGCCTTGACCATAGCGGCCTCGGACTCGGGGGTCTGGGAACCGTAAATGAAGGACAGGCCACCCTCGGTAGCGAGCGCGACACCCATGTCGACGCCCGAGACGGACTGCATGATGGCGGAAACCATGGGGATGTTCAGGGTGATTGCCGGCTTCTCACCGCGCTTAAAGCGGGTCAGCGGCGTCTTAAGAGAGACGTTGTTGGGGATGCACTGCGAGGACGAGTAGCCAGGGACCAGCAGATACTCCGAAAACGTGTGGGACTCACCGGGAAAGAACGTAGCCATGTTTCTCCTTTTTCCATGCGACCGGTCGGCTGCAGGCCTCGTAGGACCCAGCCCAACCTTGGGCGCCCAATACTGGGGAAGTATCTTAACGCACTTTGACTGCTACAATGCATGATTTAAGAAGAGCACACGAGGGTTTGACGCAGGCTTTGCGTTTGCCCAGCAAACACTTTAGCGGGGAGACGTGGGGCGTATGAAGTACAGGACGACGGCAAAGTTGGTCATTCAAGCGTGCGACAAGGATCTGCCGGGCGTGTTTGGTCACGGCTGCGTCTTGCTGCTGCAGGGTATTGCCCACGAACACTCGCTCAACCGTGCCGCCAAGAGCATGGGCATGGCGTATTCCAAGGCCTGGCGCATCGTAAACGAGGCCGAAGGCCAGCTGGGCTGCAAGCTCATCGAGCGCGACGGAGCCCGCGGATCATCGCTCACCCCCGCCGGCGAGCGCGCCATAGCGGCCTACGAGGAGCTGCAGGCCGACATCAACAACGTCATCGCCACCAAAGCCAACGACCTCATCGCCAGCATCAATGCAGAGTAGTCCTTTTGGGACTGAATTGTTGTCCACCGTGCCCTCGGATTGAGGCTCGTGCCACAAAACGGGCCCATCTACTACGTTTAGCTGAATACCCTCGACCATACCGGACATTATGAAAATAAAACCGCTGGTAGACAGCTTGGCATTTTTCGAAATAGGCGGGTATGGTCGACCCCTATGGCTTAAACGTAGAAAATAGGCCGTTTTCGTGACACACACCCCGATTAGTTACTTTCGGAGCGCGTTGTCCAGGGTGGACGCTACAACCAGGGGGTCGTCGGTACCGGCGAAGAGGCGAATGGTGCTCCCCTGCTTGCCGCGCGGAGCAGAGAGTCGCGTCGTTGCGCCGCCGGCGGGCGATGTGCGAAACTCCCCCGGCAAAGCATCGAACAAATCGCCCGCACTGCGCTCGATAAGGTCAAACTCAACTGCCGGACCAAAGCCGTGCTCGAGGATTCCAGTTGCAACCGCATGGTCGGGATGCGAGCTCAGTCCAGGATAGCGCACGGCGTGCACCATCTCATTGGCAGCCAAGTACTCGGCCAGCGCACGTGCGCGGTCGAAATGTGCCTGCATGCGGGCATCGAGCGAGTCCAGCCCGCGCTCCAGCACACCGGCCTCATCAGCAGGCAAATCAAGTTTGACCAAGCCACAGCCCTCAAGCAGAGCATGCGCGCACTCGGCAGCAGCATCCACACGATGGCGCTTGAGCTGCGAGCGCGCGACCGATATGGCAACCAACTTGTGCGGAGCCTCACCGGCGCACACGCGGTCAAGTGCCTCGAGCGACAGCACGGCACCCAAGCGCAACGGATCGCACCCAAAGACACCAGCCACGGTGTTATCCACCACGAGCAGCGCATGAGCCTCACGCGCGGCACGTCCTAACGCGCGCAGATCGGGCACGCGCAATCCAAACCCACCAATAGAGTTGACGAACCACCACAGGTGCGGCCCCTCGACCTCAAACGAAGCATCAAAGCCCTCGGACGCAGCAGTAAACGCCGCAACCGACGGCTCCTCCACCATAGCCACGTCGCAGCACTCAAAGCCGCGCGCAAACGCATCGGCAAAGTCATCGGCAAACGCAACCAGGCGATCGCCGGGACGTACAATCCCCAACAGAGACAGCGCCGCCGGCACATGCGGCGCTGCAGCAAGACGCGCCTCACGCGCGCCGGCCCTTGCAGCCCAGGCCTCTTCTAGCTGCTGTACGTCCACGCGGCACCGTCCCTTCATAAGCAAAAAACCCACGATGCGGGTGTTCCCCGCATCGTGGGCAACGGCTGCAGTATAGCGCCGATAGGCGACGAAACGCCTAGATGCTGAGCGTGTGATAGGTCACGCTCGCACCCGGAGCGTCAACGGTCACGCCATAGGCCTCGGGTGGCCAAAAGCGTCTGCAACGTCGAGCATCTCAAAGTTGGCATCCCAGCTGTCAAAGATACGATGCACCAACACCGCGAGTTCCTCGGCACACAGCAGGGGAAACGGCGCATCTGCCGCACTCTGAAGCGCGACCGACCCGCCCGAGCATGCCTCGAACAACGGCATCAAAAATGGGTCGGTTAATGCCGGCGATGCGGTATACAGATACGGCACGCGCAGGACTTTGGCTTGGATGCCGTCGCGCGATGCATAGTAACGGCACAGGTCGTTGGCAGCGCGGGCGATAATGCCCTTGCCCGTCTGGGCCCCACTGGCGGCCGTGGCGTCGTCGTCACATCCGCCAGTGGTGCCCTCTGCACCCGCGGGCCCCGCAATAAACAGCAGCTGCACATTGCGTCCCATACAGGCACGAAACACCGAGCGCAGCAGCCCAATGTCGCCAAAAGTCACGGTATGCGGGGTGAGGTAGGTAGAAAGGTAGACCACGCGCTCAAACTCGTAGGCCTGGTCCAGGTGCTGGAGGAGCTCTTTCCACGAAGCATGGGGCGACGACTCATCGCGGCGCGCGTCCTGCGCGGCTACGACCTACACATGGTCGCCGGGGAACGCCTTGGAGCAAAAGTCATCGTCAACATATGCGGTGTTGCCAACAACCAGCACTTCCACGGCGTTCCCCCTCCCCAAAAATCTACTTTTGCCATAGTCAAACATGCGTATTGTACGCTGTAAAAGCGAGCCAAGGCGCCTTTAAGGCTGTTTTAAGAACTTTTAGAGGATGTGAGAGCGGCAACTCATTCGACTTAGATTCATCGAGGAAATGCTATTCGCTCTGAAAAGGCACATCGCAATCTGCTGACAGCTCTGCAGGGAGAATGGCAGGCAATGTAAGCGCTCCCATGGGTGAAAGTCCAGTAACAACCATCAAATAGCTCTTTGCATGGGCATATGCCATCGAAATAGCATTTTAAAGAAGGTAGTGACGCGCCTCGTCATCGGGAGAGTTCATTGGCATTTGCGCTGAAACCGAGATGGATACTGTAACGCCAGCGTGCATCTTCTCCTGTGCACCTTCGTCTCTGTCAAGGAGGCTGCCAATTACGCACATCTTTAGACTTGCGCGTGCATCATTACCTTTTTTCGAAAGATGGACATCTTGGTAGCTAACGTCAACTTTTAATTCCATGTTATCCGAGGGCGAATCCTCGATATGGAAATCGGAGTCAACGACGAACAAATGAACGACTTGAATCGGAGCAATAAAATCCCCACTCATGCTGCCAAACCTCCGGAAATCATCTCGAGATTCACATGCGAGGACGGACGCTCGTTCCTAAAAGACCATTGCTCTCGCACGAAATTGTTGGATGAAAGAAACGGTAGCTCTTTAGAATAGCTAACGGTAACCTTAGGAACGATATTGATACCCAAAGCAAGCTCGAACCTAGCGATCGTCTTCAGCGTCATATTGGGCTGAGAATTCAACAGCTTCGAAAGCGACTGAAGGCTCACGCCCATACGCTTTGCCAAATCGCTTTTGCTTAAACCCAGACGCTTCATCTCGCGATGAACAATAAACTCGATATCTAGCGCGTGTTCATAAGCGCGTGTTTCGCTGGTTTCTGTATCGGCGTAAAAATCAGATAAATCTACTTTATTCATTGTGTTCTCCGTTTCGAAAGCCAAGTATAAAAGTCAAGGCTCAGATTCCAGAAGTTGACGTGCTATTCTGGCCGATCATTGTTCGAGCGGTTAATTTCCGCTTAGGGTCTGACAACATTTTCTGGAATTGAGAGTTGTCGGGAGAAGCCGTCAATTCCCAAAACGGTCGACCCTTGAGGTCTCTATATTCGACAAGATCATATCCTTCTGCCAAAGGGCACCTCCCATTTCTAGATGAACTTAACTTATAGGTTAAGTTCATCCATTTAAATACATATAACGAGGTCCAGACAAGATTCCTCTGCCCCAATCGATAAACAAACCAGTCGAGCTTATGCAAAATCCGGAAGTGTGCGGCATATTCTAGACACGTCAACCACACTGGATAGTGGCAACGCTTCTACCTGCGGGTTCCTTTCATGAAAAGGACGATGTGCTCGAGGGTTCCAAAATTTGCCGCATGCTTCCGTCGGGCGTTTCCGGAAGTGCGGTGAAAAACCGAGATCGACAGACCAGACCCCTGTTTTAGCCTTCCGCGACCTGCGGTTTTGTTGCCGAAATTCGGTTTATGCTCGGAGGTTTCCGATTTTTCCCCGCACTTCCGAAAAGCACCCTTAAACCGCGCGTCCCGAAGCGGAAAACCGCCGGATATTTGTTCTCCCCAAATGAGATCCTTGTTTTGCCTGGCCGAATCTTACATCCAAACAAAAAAAGAGGACCGACGCATCAACCCTCTTCAGGTGTCGCCCGAAGGCTTCCAGCGCAATTGATTTAATTCTAATCGATATCACTTGTTTGACCACGATCACGTCAACCAGTAGAAGCCGCCCATGCTCGATCATTCCATTGCCGGGATGGTGCTTGGCTAGTACGTCACACATTGCATACATGAAAAAAGGGCAACACTCTCAATTTGAAAGCGTCACCCTTAAAGCTCCCAAAGAGCTTTTGTATTGCAGGAAGATACTCTACACTATCTTCCCTTGATTGGCGGGTCGAAACAGACACCATTGTGATTTCAAGCAGAAAGCGTTATATTAAGTATGCATTTGCACGTGGTGTTCGCACTATACGCTCAGATGCCATAGTTTACAAAGATGGCCTTCTTCATAGACGCTAGGTGGGATTACTCACTAGTAGCCGATATGTCGAAGGCCTTCTTGTACTTAAGGAAATCATACATTCTAATAAGCCGTTTCAGCTCGCTATTACCGTGGATTATCTTGCGATCGTCCGTGATGAGCGCCCTCAGATATTCAAGCAACTTATTTAGATCGATCTCATCTTCTTCAAGTAGCACAAGCTTTTTAAATGCTTCCTCAAAGCATTCGTTAGCTATAACAGACTGAACCGAGTGTCTAATTCCCGAATGATGATAGCTACCTTTTGCCTTTCGTAGGCTGTTGTTTAGAAAAGCATCTAAATCCTTCTTCTCATCTATTTCCTTTAGCATCCTTGGATTAAGAACTTCCCCTGAATACGCGCTTAAATACTTATACATGGGCAAACCACCCGAGTTAGAAGCAAGCAGCGAAGGAAGGTATTCCTCGACGGCAAGCTTAGGAGCAACATGTTCGTCATCAAACACAACATCACGATATAGAAGTTCGGCTTTGACCATATGCCCGTGCCCTAAAGAAGCATTCGCAACACCGATACCCAGCACAAGATGCTGTCCCTCCGGAAGTCTCTCGAGGTCGCTAAAACTCGCTTCAACTACCAGAGAGTCATTCGGATCGCCCTCATCAGCCAAGGCGTAGATGCTCCTGCGAAGCTCACGAATGATCCTGGGCGAGAAGGAGCATTTGGATTGTCCAATTGCTTCATACACTGCACCAAAATCGTTCGTCCTAATCTCGGTCATGCTTATCTCGCCAATACCTGGAAAGGTAAACGAATGAGTTGAGGTTGCGTTTTCTCCCCTAGTAAGGAAGATAAAGCGCTTTCTAAGCAACGCAAGATTGTTAGAACCGAGGCAGCGCGAAATCGACATGAGGATAGCTTGGATATCGGGGTCGTTAAGGGAATAACCGATAAAAATAATTGGGTATTCCATAAAAATAGTTAACAACTTGGCAGCCAAGTAATCCTGTGTTTCGGCGAGTTTTGCGTAATCTGCCTCCTCAAGAACCATAGATTCAGGATTATCCATAGAACCGTGGATCTTATAGATTTCACCCATTTCAAAAGTTCTGTGAAAGACGAGATCGTCTTGGCCAACAAAAACTTTAAACTCGGGAAATAGCGACTCCAGGAGACAGTCATAGTTGGTTGTTATAACTCCAGAGATACGCCGCCTGCCAACCTCTCTCAAGATATCAAGCTCATGCGTCATATATTCAGGTTTGAACGAGGATAACCTCTCGGCCGCCATGATCTTTAAAATAGATTTACGCTGACGAATGTCCTCTACATGATCGTTTCTAAAAGAAGCGAAGCGAGGGTCCTCAAGAACAGCTATGCGCATATCCTTATCAAGCATCGTCGCGGCAGAGGGCAATGCGCTATTGTCAGACTCATCTGGACAACGTGCCAGGTACGAGTCAAGCCGAAAGGGATCATCGGAAAGACGGGAACAGAGGTGCCTTAACAAACCAACCCAATCGTCGGTACCCATGTATCTACGGGAAAAGCCCGAGCCGACGAATAAATATGGGCTACGCCCCACCCCATTTATCAAACGTACAACGCTTTCTACAATGTCATCTCTTCCGACTTCCATCTAGCGCCTCCAAACAAGCTACTTCCATAAGTATAGAACATATGTTTGGATTTTACTAGAATTGCAAGACTTCATCGGAGACAAAGCTGCTCGACAATTGAAAATTCGAACCGCACAGGTGACCCAATATTCAGCAGTGTTCCGACGAGCAAATATTCATTTCGCGCCTCAGGCAATCTAGCGCAGCGGCATCAGTTAGAACGCCATGACTCTCTAGGAGTTCGATAAGTTGAGCGAAAGTCTAAAATTCCATCGCCAAAGTAACTCCTAAAATCAAAGGGCCGTTGCCGATAACAACCAAACAACGACCCTCCTTTGTCATCGCCTCACGTAGAGCCCACGACAACTGCATCACTAACTGGATGTTAACCTAGATGCGCAGTAATTGCGCATCCAAAAAAGTTAATCATGTAGCAAATACTCTTCGCGTTGAAACTAATGCGAAGCATTTTCGCGTCCGTGCACGAGAATGCGCAATCAATATGCGGAAAGGCAAAGATGATTCACCTAGCTAACAACCATCCAGTCACTACCGACAGTACTCGAAATCTTCGAGGAATCGCCGATGCACACGATGGTCGCCGAAGCGCCGGGCACATACTTGGCCTCAAGAACGGAAACACCTTGCTCCTTAAGCCTTAAGGTCGTCTCGGTTATCTGGGTTTTATTCACATCATTTTTGCTGACCAGTTTAACGCCATTGCCATCATTTTCATTCAGGCAGGATACAACCGTATTGTAATCGGCCCAATAACAGTACTCCCCAGAAAGCCATCCAAGCTCAGTGGCGCATATCGATCCAGTCGCAGAAACCGTCTTTGGAAGCAATCCGTAGCGCTGCCTTTCCTCAAATTCAAGAACATCGCAAAATACGCGATTAGCATTAAGTAATCTCGTTCCACAATAGTCCCCGTAAAACGGCGCAAAATGATTGCGGATAGTCCGCGACAACATACAGTAATCGTAGGTGTAGTAACACTTGAAGATTCGTAGGGCGTCTCCCCCTGCCCCTTCGGCAGAACGGGCGAATTCAACAAGAAACTGGTCCCACATGCGCTCAATATAGGGAATTGCGAGTTTAACGCTATCCATATCAGACAAAGGAGCATCGCTCGTCTGCTGCATTATTCCAGTGGTTTTTGCCAAATGGAAATGAGCTGCCATGCGCTCGATCGTTCGGATAAACTCGGGCCGATTCCCGTCCTCAATCGCCATAATTGCAAAGAAAACACTTCTCAACAGAAGATCACTTGAAAATCGCTGAGGTAAGAGATCGCCATATTCGCGCTCGTATGAGAAGAGCCTGGCCTCACCCGTATCGATTGAAGAGTAACCAAATACGGAGTCCGAAGGAACGACATATGATGGAGCGGCATTTGAGTACACACGGCTAAACTTAATTTGATATCGCTTAAAAAAGGTTGAAATCCAAAAGGTCACAACACCAAATAATGCCAGCTCAAACTCAAAGGCAATACTCGAAGTATCAAGCACATCTAGCCCCTGGCCTCCGAGATAGCCATCGATAACAAAGTGATCGAATGCGACGGACAGCAAAAGGGACATGAACGCCTCAAATGAGAAAGGAAGAGTCCGGTACCGCAATTTACCCCTTGCATGCTTGATTACCCCAAGAAACAACCAATAGAAAAGGGTAGGCATGTATCGCAGCGAAGGACCTGGAACTGAAAACGCATCGCAAATCGCAGCCATAATAAACACCGGGAGCTGGCAACAAATTGTTGGAGCGAGAATTCGGTAGGCAACGTTCAGCCTGCCCGACTCATCGGAGGGATACAGTTCTTCGACGGTGTATTGCCCTCCGATCGCCGAGGGCCCAGCAAAGCGGACAAGCTGAACGCTCGACAAACCGATAAAGACATAAAAGACAATCCAATGAATAGTGACCGATTCCACCTGTAAACAATCTCCTCAGGTCATACGCTTGCGATTAATTGTAGATAGACAGAATTGAACAGGAAGCAACAATATTTGAAACTGTTGTTTTGCGCACCCCGGATCAACCAACATACCCCAGAAAGGTCGCTGATGTTGACTGGGGTTCCCGTAAAACCCCAACAAAAAATGTGCGGAGTGCCGGCCTGAAACTGCCTTCGGACCCTATTGGCTGCACACCGAGAGGCTCCGCTATGAAACGCCCCCTTTACCACCCGCTCTGTGCGACCGCGTGCACGTCCATGGTCAACGCGACGATGCCTATGGCAGCCATTGCAGAGGGGGTTCAGCCTCAGAAGGCCGCCGAGCAGCAGGCGCAAGCCGTGAGGTCGAGCTCAGCGTTGCTTTTGAATGCAGAAAAACGAGTCCGAACGCAGCGGCGTCCGGTCCTCTTGGCAGGTCCCATCTTGGGTTGATGTCCACAAAACTAGCCCTTGCGGTCGGTTAAACAAGTTTCAGCAGCCTTTGATACTCTCCGGGATCACGCATACGCATAATATCCATGTATGTTCTGCTTTTTGCGACCATGATATCGTCGAACTTGGATAGGCCGTGCCCGCTCGCTCTTGTGACAACCATGCGGTCGTCGCAAAAATATGAAAGGAAGGTGTCCTTGCCGGGATGGTGTATCCGTCGGACGTCGAGCACGTTCCGGAAGTCATAGTAAAGTGCGGCGTTGGCGGTTTCCTCAAGTTCAGGCAGTCTGTCGATGCCTTCAAAGCGGCAAGGATAAATTAGCAGCAAGTTTTTCGAATGACTGATTGAGCGAAGAAGTCCTCGGGCCTCACGGTCTTCTTCGCTCAATTGTTTATTACTCTCAGTTTTTAGAAGCTCGTCAAGCTTGGCGAGGCTGTAATCCCTGAGAATTGCATGCAGGCGTAAGCCTCTCTGTTCTTTTACATGACTTCTGCAAAGTTGTTCTAAAGTTATTCCGCGGTCTGAAACTCGCCTTGACGAAGTGAGACTTACGGCGCGCATCATGGATTTTCCGAAGATGAGCTTGAAATCTAACTGATACGCGTCTGATACCGCATCACACTCCCCATTTGCCTCGGATACGGGCGCATGAAACTCCGCACCTCTGGTCAGTTCCTTGAAAGCGTTAGAGTGGTTGATGAGCTCGCGCGTCCATTCCTCGTATGTATATAACGGACGCCCAGAATAGTCTTGCATGAGGTCCTTAACAAACAATTCTGGGGTAATCATTGCGGATTTAAGTCTCTCGGCTCCGGGAACGGCTTCAATAAGCCTCTTATCTATCACTGTGGCCTCCTCTTTGCGGTAGTTTTACGGATGTTGACGGAAGCCGTTCCAGCAGGGTACGCCAAAGTTGGCCGAGCGAGCGGCCCGTCCTGGCTCGGAAGGGTCCGTGCCTTCGCCTAGAATACGCGCACCATGGCGCGTTCAGGCCGCTTTCGGGGTTATCCTGGCCGTTTCCATGGCAACCTCGCGCTACTTCTCGGAGAGGAAGATGGCCGAGTTGCACGACGCGGCGCTGCGAAGGGGAGCATCGTGCTGTCATGACTGGGCCGAGCTGGAAAAGACTGCCGGGAAGATGGTCGAATCCAGCCTTGAGCTTGCCGACAGAGTGGAGTCGGCCTAGGATATCGATAGATTCCGGATCCTGGACACAGGGGCCAAGGAGTCCATTACACCAACTTTCGCGACACTACCGTTCTTGTCATATCATTCTGATGTTCGGCTCGAGTTTCAGAGGCATCGTTCCGCGACCGCGTGAAGGCACATCAATTGTTACCTAGTGATCGGAATTGGCCGATATCGATTTAGTATTTATGGCTATGAATAATCCAGCGCTAAAGCCATCGTTTACCGAGCACTCAAGCGTTTAATCTTCCTATAAATCTTAGCCTCGTCGGGGGCAATCGGATCATTTGGAAACGCCTTTTGGGCTCTCGCTACGTAGGAAAGAAAGTTCCCATAGCGAGAAAATGCAGAAGGGTCAGCATCACCCGAGGGGCATAGCCTTCTTCCCTTAATACCGAGTGGTGAATAATGTTGATATAGAGCGGAGACGCGCTTTTTTGATGCGTGTCTCCCCTCTCCCTCATTAGAACGCGCAATCGCAGTGGCCGCCTCACGGAGACGTTTGTGGTACTTTCCAACCGTAGACTGTCGAAGTCTTACAATGCGCCCGTCAAAGTCAAACCCCAGGAAACTGACTTTCTGCGCCGGATGTGCACCGGAATACGAAAGAACCTCACCCGCGCAAATGCTTTCAAAATCAAGCTGAGCAACTCCGTTGCCATCAACCCGGAACACCTTGGTTTTCTCAGATTGCAGTTTAACGGAATCGACATCGGCCATTAGATTGATTGCCTCTACAAGTGCATCAAAGCCAGATTTTGGAACGGCAATAATAAAGTCATCGCAATAACGAAGATACAAGCCACCAACCCGTTCAACGGCAAGCCTGACCTTCATATCGATATCGGTCATATAGATGTTAGCGAGCACTCCACTTGCAGCAAGACCCTGAGGAATGCCGAGATCAATACCCGTTCGCCGCCACGGCCTGGTGATGACTTTACTTTTGTTTGCAAGAAACTCAGACCTTGGCAAGATAACATCCAGCTTATTAAGTTCACGAATAGACTTGAACCGAAGTTCGATAGCCGCTTCATTGATCATTTTCTCCCGAGTAGGATCGATTACTGGCCATGGAAATTCATGTCGAGCAGCCAAATCAGCAATAGGCCAGCACGAATAGCGAAGGATATTTTTAATAACTTGATAGTGATCGTCCGGCAAGCGTCCACTGGGAAACAACGAACGCAACGACGCTATTAGATGGGCATGATTTAGGTTGTCGAAGAAGCTCTCGAAATCACCCGTAAGCACAAAAGCCGAATCTTGCTCACGCATATAGTCGAATACCTTTTTAGCTGAGGAAATATTGCTGCCAGCAGTTACGGCGCTGTCTGATGAAAGCGAAGAGCGGTACGCTACGGCAACCTCATTAAACTCTTCGGCAATAGCCTTCTTGTTATATAAGTCCGACCACAGATAAGAGTAGTACTGGAAGACGCGGTGATCGAAATGCGAGGCATAAGCGATATTGCGAACTTTGCAGCTTCGCTTACCTCCACGATACCGAACAGTAATGATCTCGTTGGAAATAAGAGGGTAGAACGCATGATGAGAAACGTACCCTGAATCTAAAATCTTGGCCTGAACTTCGGCAAAAGAGGCCCTATGATCGAAATGGGCATATGAACTTTTGGAACTATATCGAGGAATACGAGCGATATCGAACTCGGCCAAAATACCCCCCAAATAAATCAACCTGTCCGGATCAACAAGCGGCGGCTAACCCTCCCCGGACAGGCTAATCAAAGGCGCAGCAAGTGCAACCAACGCTTTCGCGGCCACCTAAAACAATGCTTGCCTATGGCATACTAGACGAAAGCGAGGAATTGGTACTTATGACCATCGAGGCTCTTATCCAGCTAGCAGCAGGCAACGCTGGTGTCAATGTTGCGAACGTCGGAATTTCGTCGTTTGCGATATTGACGGCAGTAGCGTACCCCATCGCCAGTTCGCGATGGGCAGTTAGCTTTATTCCCCATTCTTGCTTTGCTTAAACAGGATATAAGAAATCGGCTCATGCAGTTAACAGCGCCTTGATGCACACCCAATTGTCTTGACGGCGGTCGCATCGAAAATGCTGGTGCGCCTCTACGGATACAAGGACTCCTCCATCTAATGCATGCACGCTAATGCATGCACACGGTCCGCGAGACAATATCACCGACAAGACCGTGAAAATCCCGATGTGCATAATCCAGGAGTTTGGATGCACAGACGGGTGGATTGTCATTGTTCAGATTGGTCGCTTCGCGCTCCTCGCCGACGGGCACATCGTTGAGGGCAAAGACATCAGCGCACAGCGAGGCCGAGGACCAACTCCCTCCCCCTCCCCCCAACATTCCCCAGAAAGTTCGCTGATGTTGACTGGGGGTTCCCGTAAAATAAACTCCAACAAAATATGTGCGGAGTGCTGGCCTGGAGCTGCCTTCGGACCCTATTGGCTGCTCACCGAGAGGCTCCGCTATGAAACGACCCCTTTACTACCTGCTCTGCGTGATCGCGTGCTCGTCCATGGTCAGCGCGACGATGCCTATGGCAGCCATTGCGGAAGCCATCCAGCCTCGAGCAACAGCCGAGCAGCAGGCGCAAGCCGACGCCACGAGCAGCGGCACAGGCAAGGTCGAAGACGGCACCGACACAAATGCGACAGCGGGTACCGTAGAGGACAGCACCGCAACATCCACCGGCGCCAGCGCAGCCAACACGGAAAGCGCTGACGGCACCCCCACCGCGACCGGCACCGCCGCCACATCCGGCAGCACCACCGCCGCAACCAGCACCCCCACCCCATCCCTCCGAGCCCAAGCCAACGTCACGCCCGAGGCGATCTCCGTCGCGGCGGAAACCGGCTATGCCCACTCCGCCACCGCAAGTCAAAACGGCGTCACCTTCACCGTCTCGTGGAATGACGCCCCCGCGGGCGCCGCGACGACCTTCCACGTAACCCAGGCCAACGGCTCGTCCCAGGCCAAGGCGCGCATGGACGTGCCCACCTACTGGGACGGCGGCAGCCATGAAAGCGTCTGCGACCCGTCGCGCCCGGCATGGGCCAGCTACTACAGCCTTGGCACCGCGGGCCACGACTTTACCTTTGACTTCACGGCATCGGGCACGTATCGCATCTACTTCTACTTTATGGACAACGACAGAAACGACCCCCAAAACGACAAGGGGATCTACTACCTGCGCACCACGGCGGAGGTGACCGTAAACGACGCCGCCCGCCCGAGCGTTACGCAGATCGTCAACAACGCCGTGGACCTATGCAGGCAACAGACAGACGGCTTGGAATATGACATGGCGCTGTGGCTCCACGACTGGACGCTCGACCAGCTGGAGTACGACCACAGCCTTAACTGGTGCTCGGCCGAAAGCGGCCTCACGCGCCACCAGGGCACCTGCGAGAGCTACCAGCGCATCTACTCCAAGCTCCTTGACGCCGCGGGCATCGCCAACGGCCGCATCACCGGCAACGGCCACACCTGGAACGCCGTAAAGATCGACGGCAAATGGTGCCAGATGGACCTAACCTGGGACGATACCGGCGACAACTGGTACGGAGACCTGGACCAGCGCCATCTGTACTTTGGCCTGACCGCCGAGCTCATGGCAATCGCCCACTCCGACCACACGGCAAACTACCAAAAGGGCGACTACGCCTACCGCTCAACCGACCTATCCAACAATTATTTTGTGCGAAACGGAAAGGCCGATGAATGGGCCGAGAAGTATGCCGGCCGCATTCAGCAGCACTTGAATGCCAAGGAAGAGAGCATTTCCATTGATGCTGATAACCAGTCCTTCCCGCCGAGCATCTCGGGGATTCAGAACGGGATTGTTGCGTACGCGATGAATCTGAGGGAGTGGAAAACAGGGAAAAGTAATGCAGCGATACAAGCAGTATCGAATTTCAAAACATGCTCTAGTACCTCATGGGAAGTCACTTTCGATTTCACAGTTAAATACACCAATGAAAAGAGGACGGTTGGACAAAGCAGGCAAACGGCTCGCTTCTCTATTTAATTAACGGATAACCGGCCCATGACGAGCAGCGGATCGAGGGGACGGTGGTACTTCTTCGACCCGGAAACGGGGCAGACGCTGAACGAGAATTGATAGCGATTTATCAGACATAATCACGTTGTGCATTTGCTCGTTAGGGCACTGCTGAATATCACGAAACAGTACCGCCGATATTACGCTTGGGAAACAGGGCCGATATGGGTCTCGGTGCCTGTCTATTGCTAGCGTTCGGCATCGTGACGTCACCTTAAATTGGAATTGCATGAAGGTATAGAGCAATGCGAGTCCTGCGACAAAATTTAAGTGAACGTGCAGCCACAGAACATGTTAGCCCGCATCGCCTGCGCCACTCGAATTACAACATTCAAGACATGCTCGCGCACGCGCGAATGAACCTCCTAGGGGACAACGTTGGATTGTTCGAGGTTTCGGTCTAGATTGCGTGCGCCGCCCAGGGGACAACCCCGGGGCGGCGCACGCCGAACCCGAATGCGTTCGCGCGCGCCGTGAGCTCACAATAACCTCTGGCGGGAAAGCGGAGTCCGGTCAGGTGTCGACCGCAAGCCCGTCCTCAAGTATGGAGCATTCAACCTGCTCGTAGTTGAAGAGTATTTACCAGCAGACCAGGCACGGATTTAAAAACAATGCCGCCGAAACTGATAGAGTTGAAGTAAAGAACGATCTCCGCCGTCCTCAGCACGAAGATGAAAGAAGGGAGGGCGCCCGAGAGCCAGCAGCGGTACTGGAAGTTGCGAGGCTCGATGTTAGCGCCGAGCGATTTTAGCCGCTATTAGTCAAATGATTTGGCTCTGTTAGACCAGGATTGACATTCCGCCCCATCATCTTCTTGCGATTGCA